>JBGTNM010000180.1:0-67444 GCA_041743025.1 Microcystaceae cyanobacterium | reverse complement strand
TCTCTGACCGACGATTAAAAATTTCGGGAGCGCAATGGAAAGAAGAAAATGTTTCTCAAGTTCTCAAACATCGATGTGCTTATCTTAATGACGCACTTTAGGGGTTGTTTAGTATTTTTTTTCTTACAAAACTGACCTGCTGCCACGCGCTAGAACGTTGCTTTGATTTATTTAAGGAGTTTTTAAACACTAAAAACAATTTCCAAAATGAGCATCGGCTAAATCCTAATTTTGTCATTAAACAATAATGAGGTGTCTAATGGTTAATGGTTAAGTTGCCCTGGCGCGTGCTGTGAAGCCGTCCCCGAAGGGATCGCTGCTGCCAGTCTTGCCCTAAAACAATGGTAACGTCAGAGGCGAGATTGCCCGTACTTTCGACCAACACCTCACCCACGCCGAGGGTAGTTCGCAAGGTAGCTGCCCCTAAATCATCGCCTTGTTGGGCGACAATGCGAGTGGTCGGCAGGGGTTCTTGAAATTGCCCGCTCAGGTAAACCCGATTGTATCCTGCTTGGTGCAAGTATTCAACCATTGCTTGTACCGCTTTTGGGTCGTCAGTGCTGTCTTGGATGGCAACGCTGAGGGCTGACGGTTCAGCCATTTCGACACTGCCGTAACCGTGACCAAAATATTGAGCAGCGACGGCTTGAATTTGCCCCCGATTGGGCAACCAATAGCTAATTTCATGCCTGCCATTACCACTAAAGGCCCCAGGCAACATCAGCAACTGTACCTCTGAACGCTGCGTTTGAGCCGCAAAGCCAGACAGAGCCACCATTTCCTCAACGCTTAAATTGGTATCGATATGAGACTGAATGACTGAGACAATTTCAGGGATTTTGAGCAAGGCAGCCGGTCTGAGAGCTTGTTCGACCAGCGATCGCATGAACGTCTGTTGGCGTTGGACGCGACCAATATCGCCAAATTCGTCGTAACGAAAGCGCAAAAATTGCACCGCTTGTTCTCCATTAAGGTGCTGCTTGCCGGCTTTGAGGTCAATGTAGAGGTGTTGGCTGTGGTCGGTGTACTTCATGTCTTTGGGGACGTTAACGCTCACGCCACCCAACGCATCGAGCAGCTTTTCAACCCCTTGTACGTTAACGCGGACGTAGCGATCAATCGGCACGCCGTCAAGCAACTGGCTGACCGTTTCGGCGGCTAAGGCTGGCCCGCCCAGTTGGTTAGCTGCATTGATTTTTTGTACCCCATGTCCTTCAATTTCGGCTTGGGTATCTCTGGGAATCGATAAGACCGTCAGCTTGCCTTCTTGGGGGTCTAAACGCACGAGCAGCATGGTATCAGACAGCCCTCTAAAGGAATTAACTAGGGCGTGATAGCCTAAGTTATCGGCGGGATATTCCTCTACATCCGAGGTTAACACCTTCGTACCCAACACTAAAATGTTAACAGGACGGCTCAGTTCAGGGAGTCGCAGATTTTTGTAAGCAACGGTGTCATCTTGATTAAAAACGGCGGCTTCTTCAGAATTCAATTGACTCTGTCGCAGGGGGGCGGCAGCGAGAGATACAGCTAGAATGGCTCCGGCGGCGGCAGAGAGCGTCGAAATGGCGGCTAGCCCCATTCCCAATAAAAACCAATTGCGGCGTTTGAGGTAAGTTTTGCTCTTGGTTCGGCTTTTAGACACTAGAGAATCTTGAGAATAGATTTTGTTGACTGACACCGTTTTCCTCACACCATAAGTAGAAAATGAGAGACGCTCGGTCTGGGTGGTAAGAATGTCTCTCTCCCATCAAGAGTACCCGCCAGAATCGTTAAGAATTTTAATAGGGTTTCTATTCGGCAAATTATGCCACATTGAGACAGACAAGAGCCAGTTTTATTTTAACTAAATGTTGCAAGAAGTAGGATAGAAACCCGTTTTCTCTAAGAAAACGGGTTTCTATCCTCAGTCCGCCTGCAAAAAGTCTCGATAGGCTTGGGAGAGTTCCTCAACGGCGAGAGCGTAAAATCGTTTGCCGTGTTCTGGGGTGGCTAAAGCAGGATTTGATCCCATTCGACCGTCGGGGTAGTGGCGGCGGAAGTCTGCCGCGCCGTAAATGGGATGGCCAGAAGCGACCTCCTCATTAAGGGTAGCTTGCTTGATCGCTTCAGGATAGAGAAATTGGGTAACAGCCACTTCCGAAGGGGTGGCGTGGGAGCCTTCTTGGTTTCCATACAACTCCTTAGCCAGTTGATAGACTGAGCGACAGGTAAACCAGTTCCCGACTTGAGCGCGAACGCGGTCTGCTCGCGCAGTGCCTTTGGCATCGCCATGAGGAAGATTGAGAAGGGCTAAATGATCGTAAGCTTCCGAAAAAGCAGCTTTCAGGGTAGCAATATTGCCACCATGCCCGTTAATGAAAAAAAATCGCGTAAAACCAGCACGAGTCAAACAGGTGAAATAATCAAGGATGACTTGAATTAACGTGCTGGGACGCAAGCTGATCGTTCCAGGGAAAGCCGTGTGATGGAGAGCCATGCCCACGTTAATCGTCGGGGCCACGAGGGCTTGAGTCGCTTCCCCTACCCCAAGCGCGATCGCTTCGGCACAAAGGGCATCGGTGCCAACCAGTCCCGTCGGCCCGTGCTGCTCGGTCGAGCCAATGGGCAGAATAATGCCGCTAGAGATTTTAAGATATTCTTCAACTTCGGGCCAAGCGCACAGATGTAATAGCATAGGAAGATAGATATATATGTTGGCATAGAACAGGAATTTAAAGGAGTCGTATGCTGTCTCTAGATGTGCCTCAAAGCCCCTCCCCAACTAACTTCACCCGCGCTCATCGCATTTTGGTCGTGGAGGATGAAGATGTGATTCGGGATATGATCGTTCTGGCATTGGAGGAGGAAGGGTATGAGGTTGTCGCGGTCAATGAGGGACGATCTGCCCTCAATCTGCTGCAAGACGATGATTCCACCCCTCCCGAATCGGCTTTTGACTTGGTAGTACTCGATCTAATGCTACCGCAAGTTAATGGCTTAGATATCTGTCGCCTGCTACGCTATCATGGCAAGGTTATCCCGATTTTGATTCTTTCGGCCAAAGCCAGCGAAACTGACCGCGTACTGGGGCTAGAAGTGGGGGCTGATGACTATCTCACCAAGCCTTTTAGCCTGCGGGAGTTGGTAGCTCGCTGTCGCGCCCTCATCCGCCGTCAAGGCTTTAGCAACCATTCGGCTGTTCCCATTCGTAAATTCCGCGATATCACGCTCTACCCCCATGAATGCCGAGTAATTGTCAGAGGTGAAGAAATAAACCTTTCTCCCAAAGAATATCGCTTGCTAGAGCTATTTATGAGCTATCCTCGCCGAGTTTGGTCGCGAGAGCATTTAATTGAGCAAATTTGGGGGCCAGATTTTTTGGGCGATACCAAAACCGTTGACGTTCACATTCGCTGGCTGCGTGAAAAGCTGGAGCGCGACCCCAGCCAACCAGAATATTTAATTACCGTCCGGGGGTTTGGCTATCGCTTTGGCTAAAAGTCTCGTTAGAATCTAATGGCTCGAATCGACAGACTGCCGTTGAATGCGATCGCTTTTTTTGTTGGGTTATTACTAGGGCTTGGGATTTGTTGGTGGAGACAGTACCGCTTCAAATCTCAAGTAACGAAAATGCTGACGATTTTGCCGGACACAGCCGATGTTGCGGCTTCTTTACCGATTACTTCTCTGGTTCGCCGTGAGCTAGCCTATCTTCAACAGCAAACGCGACAGCAAGCCGAACAACTGCAACAGCAACAAATTCTACTCGATTGCGCTCCTATTGGTTATCTGTTGGTCGATGGAGACAATCAACTGCTCTGGTGCAACCAACAAGCTCAGAATTTATTACATCTAGATCGCTGGCAACCCGGTCAGGTAAGATTGCTATTAGAATTAGTCCGTTCCTACGATCTTGATCGCCTGATCGAGCGTACCCGCCACAGCCAAACCCCGCAAACGCAAGAATGGGTTTTTCATCCGGCACTATACATCTCTCAAATCCCAGGCCAGTCAGGTTCTTTCCCGTTAACCGTTGAACCGTCTTTGGCACTCAAAGCCTTTAGTTATCCTCTTGCTCAAGGACAGGTCGCGGTATTTCTGGAAAACCGCCAGCCGTTGATGGAACTCTCTCGTTCTCGCGATCGCGCTTTTTCTGACCTCACTCACGAGTTGCGAACGCCTTTGACCTCAATTTCCTTGGTCGCTGAGGCTCTCCACAAACGGCTGCAAGACCCGGAAAAGCGTTGGATCGAGCAAATGCTTCAGGAAATTAAGCGACTGAGCGAACTTGTGCAAAATTGGCTTGATCTTAGCCAACTTCAAGAAAATCCGAGTCAAGTTCTCTGTGATGACCTCATCGAGATCCGAGAACTCATTCTCTGTGCTTGGCAAAGTTTAGACCCACTAGCGCGACAGCAACAAATTACCCTGCAATGGCAAGGAGAAAAAGCTGTAACCCTTCAAGGCGATCGCGCTCGCTTGATGCAAGTTTTTCTCAATTTGTTAGACAACAGTATCAAACACAGTCCGCTTAAAGCGATCGTTACCGTTGAACTTTCTTTAACGACGGCTGATGGACAAAAAGCGCCTCTCACGCTTCAAATTGATATGATTGATTGTGGTTCGGGGTTTTGTGAAAGCGATCTCCCTTACGTTTTCGACCGCCTCTATCGGGGCGATCCCTCTCGTACTCGGCAGGGAATAGCACGACAGGGAAGCGGGTTAGGACTAGCGATCGCTCAAGAAATTATCCACGCTCACGGCGGCTCGATTGTGGCCCGCAATCATCCCGAAACGGGCGGTGCATGGGTACAAGTTTTTCTGCCACTGGCTAATTCGGGTCATCTCAATTCTTAGTTGATGTTATAGTGGAAGTCTGCGGGCGATTAGCACAGGGGTAGCGCGCTTCCTTCACACGGAAGAGGCCACTGGTTCAAATCCAGTATCGCCCACTCAAGAAACAAGATAAATAAAGGGGTTCAGCAATTTTCTCTAACATGACCTAACACTCAGAAACCTACTAAAACTCTACTAAAACTCTACTAAAATGTTTTAGTAGATGCTAGAATGGCGTATAGCGCCATTCCAAGATAGTCAGATAGTCAATCTCAAACTCCTTTGTATGAATACAGGGAGACTTTCTTAAGTATTAATACTCATTATCAGAGCGTAAAATTCTCAGTGTATAAGCCAACGCCTCGGACAATTTTTAAGCTATCGATATAACCAGCGTAATGCCAAACGTTATCGCCATTGCGACCGATGTTGATATCAGCACTATTGACAGCATAAGTCACATTATTAGCAAAAGTATGTTGCAATATTCCATCTTTAAAAAAGAGTAAATTAGTTCCTACTTTGCTAATAGCCACGTGCTGCCATTGGTTAGTAGTAAAAGCAACAGTAATAGTGTTGTAACTACCATTAACAACCCATATAGAGGAGGCTGACCCGACAAGAAACATCCAGGAATAATTACCATTAGCGTGTTTACTAATTAACGTCCGTGTGCCGCTAAGACTAGTAGGATAAATCCAAGCTTGTATGGTGAATTCCCTACTACCAAAGGTAAAATCATCAAATTCACGTGAGTTTACGTATTGATAGTCCCTTGTGCCATTAAAGATAAGGCTGTGAGTACCAGTTTTGAAAATTGAACTAGAGAAAACTCCACTGCCTCCGTTAACAGTCTTTGGATAGGGAGATGTGTCAATTTGATTATTATCATAGTTTAAGATTAAGGCCTCTATTGTATTAGAGAGTTGGGTAACATTACCGATACCAGTTTCTAAAGGGTAGATTGTAGACCAATTACTCATTTTAAAACTCCTATTTTTTTATTGTTGTTAAATTGCAGAAACTACGCGCCAATCTGTAGACCCAGAAGGCAGCATCAAAATAAACCCAATCGCACCTCTATCCAAAACCAGATTCGATCCTCCCATTATTGTTTGATTAGAACCACTAGCAGGGATGAGGGTTAGATTGTTCGCTCCGAACCCAGTGTTGGGACTATTGCCATAGGCATCGAAAAACCAGAGCTTACCGCTTGTTGGGAGTGTAACGGTGAAAGCTGCCGATTGAGTCGATAGGGCATAACGATTTTTAGAGACGGCGGTAAAGGCACTGGTTTTTAGTTCCCCGTCGATCCATTCGCTGAATGAGATTAAGTCAACGATGGTAACGTAGCTTTCTAGTTCGGTTTCAAGCTCACTCGCTAAAACTAAGTCAGGCTTGTCAGTAACATCATTCCAAGTAGCAGAAGCATTGACCGTAACAACAACGTTACCCGACCCATCGGGTGTTTGGCCGTTAACGCTCCGAGTAACTAACTCCCATTCATCTAGAGTAGAGAGAGAAGGCGGGTTTAAAACATTGGCCCAATCAACAGAGCCAACGTCTACCGTTATTTGGGAATTACCCGACCCATCGGGTGTTTGTCCGTTAACACTCCTAACAACTTGATTCCATCCTGACAGGGTACTTAGAGCGGTCGGAATGGTTGGTTTATTAATTAGCCCGTTGTAGTTTCCATCAAAAGCAACACCATGAAAGGTTGGTTTGTTGAGAACTTGTGACCAATTGACGGTTGAAACTGTCCCGCCACTTCCCTGGACTGTTACCCAACCTTCATTGCCAATCGCGTCGTCAGGCTCATAAAAAGTCAAGTTTTCTGGAGCCGCCGCTATGTCTCGATAAAAAATAAAGTATTGTCCTAGACTCGTTACCGGATTAGTGACACCGGTAGCCAAGTCTGTTGAAGGGATGGCGGTAAGTTCAGCCAAAGTGACAACCGGATCGCGCCAGAATTGAGAGGAAGGGATAATAACCCCATTACCTGTTACTTCAATGTCTTGATCAATGTAAAAATCAATTACTTTTTCGACACTATGAATGACGTTTCCTGTGACTAAATACCGCTTGTAGTTTAAAGGTAAGTTAAAAGTTAACTTGAGGTAAGGCTCTGGGATCTCATCTTCACCAATAGTTTTTGTTGCTGCATCAAAGACCTCAATCTTGAGATAACTTATATCTGGATAAGTTGAAGCGGCAAAAATAGAAGCCAACCAATAAAGGTATTTTTCAACAGTATTGACTGTTCCCGGTTCATCTGGTAAGGACTCGCTGACAGATGGCGTGTTAGGCGTATCGACAAAACCTGTTATTTCTCCCTCTATAAATTCTTGAATATTAAGAATAAAGTTTAAGCCCGAAACCACAGACTCAAAGCTTGAATAAACTAGCTTTATCTCAGCGTAAAACTTACCATCCAAGATTGACCAAATTACATAATCGCCAAAGGTGCTAGAAAGGCTTAAATTGATGGCTCTGAGGTAAAGAGTAGCCCAAACAATACCTCTTGTTACTGTATCAATGCCTATAGAGTCTCGCAATTGTCGGGTTGGTAAATTAGCCATTTTTTTGTTCAATTACAATAAATTAATAGTATCATTAATTTAAATTCATCAATCTAGGTAATTTTATGTTTACCTACTTAGACTTGCCTCTATACGCTCTAGATACCGATCAGACCTATGATCTCGTCTATGCTGTAAACATTCATCCCAATATTTTTAGTTTTTTAAAGAAAATCAGGAATTTTCCTATAGAGGGTGTTTTAGATTCAATCTTTGGGCCACGTTTCTTAATGTTGTTTGATAGAAGATCGCCCGATGGTTATCCTTGGTGTGAACGATATAGCTCTTTAATTTACGAATTTCTTAAGGACTTTACTGTAACCGGCCAATATGAACATTCAAGTTTTTCTCAAAATGGAAACAAAACAATATTAGGAGACAGGCTTGAGTATAAATTAACTCACCCTCAGAATTATTTTTACTTTCAATTTGATTTCTCTGAACAAACAATTACCAATACAACTAATAAACCAGTTTATCTAACTTATTTTACAGATGCTTTCGCCGATGGCAATTCTTTGGGTCGTGTAAGTATTAATAAAAATACTCACAGAAATATTGAATTGACAACGCCAACACTAGGGAGAATCTATAATAAAGTAGCGATAAAAATAGCTCCTATAGAATCCTTTATCGTTGATAAGCATTGCGCTTTTGGCAGTGTAATGATTTCTAATTTAGATGGCTCTAGGAATGAGACTTTAGAGGAACAGTTACCGAATTATTATCGCTATGACAAACTTGAAGAATTTTTAATTATTTTTTGGGATGAGATTAGAGATGGGTTTAAGAGAATGGGTCAATATGCCTCCCACACTTACTTTACAGAGACATTCCGTCCTAATAATACGTATGCTACCTTAGCAGAAAGTGCTAGCCCTGAGACTGATTTTGAACCAGTATGTATCTCCTATCCTTCAACAAGAAACCAAAGCTTTTTTTCAAGAGAATTTTACTATAGTCTTGTGAGCAATGAAATTACAAGTATAGAATTTTCTGATGTACCCAACTGGTATCGTTTTGCTAGTTTAATTTATGGCGACCCAGATATTGCTAATCGAGGTAAAGCGATAAAAGTATTTTTTGTTGGCAACCAAATGCAATTTAGATTATGGGATTGGGGAATCCACCCTCAGAGTCCTATATCTTTTTTGCTTCCTGATTTTAATAGAGATGAGCAGCAATCATTCGCGGGCTTGCTTCACACAGTAACAAATACTTTTTATGATAGCTTTTATGAAATTACGTGCGAATATCCGGTAGAGACTTGGACTGGAGCCATAGTTCACAATTATCCCCATTTTGAACCTTACTTGCAATTTGAACCCGATTATTACGAGGTAACAAAAGCTTTTATTGATGGACAATTCTCAAGGCTAACCCAATCTAAAGAAAGTGAGAATACTAATATGCCTGATTCCATTCGCGTTAAAGAAATTCATCAAGCTCTCGATGCTAGTCGTTATGCTTATTTTGCCAAAGAAGGAAAAACTTATTCTAGAACTGCCAATCTAGGCTATTACTTGGAGAGGTTAGCGAGGGTGTTGGGGATTTCTGTTAATCCTGATGGCAGTCCCAAGTCTATTCGCCAATCCAAACACGTTCCCCAAGGTGCGAAAATTCCTGTTGGTTGGCTAATCGGACAATGGGGAAGTAATGAGGGTGACTCAAAAGAGGGTCAACGCGGTGGGAACAAAGGCGAATTGAGAGACGGCATAGCTTATGAGGTGATCGGTAATAAATTCACTAAAAATCCCTTCACGGGCGAACCTAACAAGATTGAGGAGGGGGGATATGTTCTCTGTGAAAATTTACCCCAATATCTGGAAATCTTGAAGGATGATATCGATAAATGTTTAGGGCTACAAAGTGCCTCAGCCAATGCACTACCCAACGCTGAGAAAACAGATTACATTGCCTATGAGGGGCTACACACATTACTAGCTGAAGCCATTTTTATGCTCTCATCAATGTCTAAGCAGCAGCAAGAGACATGGGTAAGCAGCCTTAGCGCTCAAGCCATGAGCCAAGAAATATTAGCCGCCTTTGGTACTAGCATTGAAATTAAAGAAATAACCGTTGAGATTGACAAAAAACCTTACAAAATTCCCTATCCTGGACTAGACGATAAAGCTCCTACTATGTTCAATATGTTCAGCGCAGTGCTTCAGAATATTGCACCCATTTTATTGTCTGTCAGTCGGCTCCGAGTTCGGCAACAACAAGTAGAAGTTAAAGAGGAGGAGTATGCAGAATTAGGAGTACCATTTATTAGCAGAGTTTACGATTATTCACTTAAAATACTCAAGAAAAAGGAGAATTAACATTATGCCTTTCCCTCTAGTTGCTGTAGCAGCAGGAGCTTTGCTCTCAGCCGTAGGTTTGGAAGTACGGCGATACATCACTCAGAGTTTTGTCACTGGCAGTGGAGGATCTCGTGGTGACGTGATACCTATCAATAAGATACCCATTGAGCAGCCACAAGATGAAGAAGTACCTACCCAAAATACCTTTGATAAAAGTCAGTACGATGTATCAATAAATCGTACCTATATCATTAATATTGGCAGTCCTGGAAAAAGTATAGAAATACCTTCTTTACGCTTGCCTCTAGAAGCCGATAAGGGCAAGGGAATAAAAACAGCTAGAGGAAAGAGTATTGATATTAAAAAAAGTGTTTATGAGCATAAATTTGGAAAGCTTTTGCATAAACCCATAACCAATAAAAAATTAACGGTTTATGAATTTGAAAGCAAAGATATCGAAAAAGACTTTGATAATTACCAAGCACAAAATACTACTCGGTTAGCAGAATATTTATCTAATAGGGATGTAAAGGGTAAATTGTTACAACTACCAATGAAACTAGAGGAACTTGGAGTATTGCTCCTACCTGAGAACTTACGCGGGTTGAGTGGAGAAATTGGTTATGTTTTTGGTCATGAGCCATTAAGCGTTATCAATAGAAATTTTACAGGTAGAAGTACTACTGCTTATATGCCTTTACGTAAAAATGTATATAAAGAGTACAAAAAGATAAAGAAAACACTAAAATCTGTTACTGTCACTAAGCAACCTAAAGAGGGGGATGAATCGGGTTTGTCTCTAGCATCTATTGGTCTAATTTGGGATTGGCTAGGTATAGATAATTTATATAGAGTTCAGGACGGTCAACTCATTATAGACCAATTGCTAACCAAATTTGGTAATGTAAATCTACTGCAAAATAAAACCACAAAAGTTAAAGGTCGAAATCAAGAGGGCGTTGGATATGAACCAAAAGCATGGCGTTTTGACAGCCTTCTGGATTACTTCACTAGCTTAATTGCAGTAGTTTTTTGGAAGATAGGCTTAAACGATTTTCCTGTTAATGTTCCCAGAAATCTAGCCGAATTGCCAACCTTAGACAAGATACAGGGAGAGAGGCAGCTAGATAAAGATGCCAGGAAAAATGATGAATTGAATCTATATTTTGATGAAGGGAAAGATATTAACATTGATGAAAAATTAAGTGAAGAAATTAAAGAGAAATATTACAAGGATATTTACAGTCTAGGAGAATTTCAAACGTGGCATATAAGACAGTTGGACGCTCTTTTTGGTAGTTTTCCAATAGAAATAGATATAGAAGATACTGATTTAATAAAAGTGGGAGATCAGGGGCTAAAAGTCACTTTTCCCAATTTAGCCGAGACGGTTTCCGAGATGGTATCAATGGGTATTGAGCAGAAAGCTTTAATTAATGCGCTTATGGAAATATCCCTAAGAGCATTACAAGAAACTGGCAGTGACAAAGTTTTAAATACAAAATCCTTCTATTTATTAGAAAGTATTATTGACTATCTGGGATTTAAGACTAGAAAAATAGGAAAGGAAATTCAATTTGTTTACAATCCTATTTATCAATCAGAAAAGGAAGAAGAAGAAAAATTGTCAGAAGCATTGGAACCTCAAAAAGTCAAAGTTGATATTGAGGAATATGACGATGATCAAAGTTTAGAGAACCACATGACCGCGTTGATAGAATCTGCAAGGATTGTCAAAGCTTCTCTATGGCGTTCGGTTAAAACCAAGGACAAGAAAGGCTTAAAAGACTTATTTCTAGACGCGGGTAAAGTGCTATTAGGTGAAGAAGAAAAATCAAGCAAAGAAGCGGGTAAGAAAGATGAATTCGACACATTCTTAGAAGAGGTAGAAAAAGGTTTTGTGGATGAGCCTGGGGTTACAGACAAAACCAATCCTTACGGTAGAGTTTATGACAGACGGCCTAAAATTAGGGAGGTAGGGAAAGATGGGAAAGATTGACATTGCTATTTCTGCCCTACGCTCTAGACGGATGAGGTCTAGAATTTTAGGCGAGAACAACCTGACTAAGACTATAGGCGGTAAACCCAAAGAGTCGTTTGTCATAGAAACTATCAAAAAAGTAGCAACTGGGTTGTTTGGTGGTGTTATTAAATTGGGCGGTTTTTTACTCGGAGCTATCTCATACGGGTTTCAATTTACGTTTACCTCTTTATTTTCAATTTTGGTGAATAGCATTCAATTTATTTGGAATTTCAACTTTAATGAGACAGATACCAACCTTGACAAAATGGTTGAGAGGCTTAACGTTCGGATAGCCTCTCAACTAGGATCTACATTAGGCAACCTAACGGGCTATTTAGCTTGTGGGATAATCCCAGCGGCCGGTATTTTTACCTTAAATGAAGCAATGGGTATGTATTTACTCAAAGAAGTGGGGGAGGAGGCGCTAGAAGAGTTTGTGGCTAACATCCGATCCTTGATTCAAGTATCGGCTCAAGCTTTGGTACAAAGGTCAATTATTAATAGCTTTAAAAGCGTTAGACGTGCCTTAAAGGGCTATTTTAAAGATTCATCTAGTAAACAATCTAAAATGGTTCGTAGAGTTTTTGGCAATGGATTTAACAACGCCGTTAAGGGATGGGGAACCGAAGGATCTCAGCCTTGGAGTTTTGCGGGGAAGTTGGAGGAGAAACTGGACAGTATTAAGAACCCAGTTACTAGAGCATTCGCTGAGGAGTTCCTAGAGGAGTTTGGAGAGGGTTGCATTGAGGCCGGCTACGTTTTGGCGGGGGGTTTAGACTCATGGGTCATGCAACAACGGATCTCAAGAGAAACCCAATTCGGTAAGGAAAGAGCAATCGAGATAATCCCTGACAGGGAAGCTCATAACCCCAAAGCTAAATCAAGTGAGGGAAAAGGGGAAGTAATTGTTATTAAAGGCAAAGAAGAGTTAATAAAACCTGCCATCATTCAAACGATGGCAACTCATCAATTAATCTACAATCGCGATATAGGAATGATCATCGCTCAAGAGGCAGTAGAAACGGTTGCCAAGTTAACTCAGGAACGACAACTTCATATCCTTTTCAGAAGTAAAGAGAAACCGCCTTGGAAGATGCCAAATGGTGAAACAGCACTGATAACGGAAATTACGGTAAGAAACTGCAAGAAAGGCTTGAAATGGCGAGAAATCAAATTAGCAGCTAAACCTTATAACTGGGGAAAATTTAAGGCAGAAGCCTTTATGAGTGACGGGCAAAAAATGGTCGCCTGGGGTGCAACTTCTGAGGAAGCCGTTGCTAAATTCAAAGAATTAGCAGAACTTAGTACACTTACTTATAAAGCGATAAATGTCATTGAAGAGGTAGAAAGAAATAATGCTGTCAAGAAAGAGCCAACAAGGGTTTATCCTTCAAGTTGCACTTTGTTGGTTAAGCGAATTTCTAACGATACAACAGGGAGGCTTGATATTGAGGGCAGAAGATGGAAAGAAACGCCGATAGTAATAGATCTATGGGTTGATGATGAGCCACCGCAATTTCAGGGAGCTTTAGACACGCTATATGGGGACTGAACAATCATGATTTTTCAACTATATCCAAAGCTATGCACTTGCAGCAAACGTGCCATGAATCGGTCAACAAAAAGGTATGGTAAGCCTTACTACTACCGTCCTAGAGGTACGCTTTTGCAGCGTTTGAGTGAGGAAACAGGCTTATCGGTAGAACAGTGTTATGTTCAGTTGCAGAAAGAACGAGATTTTTTATTGAGAGCGAGTGGCAAGAAATTAACATAAATTAATCGTCTTAAGAAAGGGTTTAAGCCTATATAGCATATAGAAGCATAATGAGGCTTGCACAATGGTTTATAGGAGTGCTAGTTTTGAGGTGAAAACCATCATTTTTGAAGGATAAACTAATGGCAGATAAAATTGACTTGACTTTTTCTGAACTACTTGCAGAATTACCGGCCGGTTCAATTACCTACGATGATCCCAACGATGACATAAAAATCAGTACCAAAGCTATTACGGGGGATACCTACGCCGCTCTCACAGACGAAGGCGTAATCGAATTACTTTACAAAATTCGCGTAGCTTGTGGAAAAGCTCAAACAACCGTTAACGCAGATTTAGATCCAGGTGACGCGCCTTTAACAACTTTTCTCCCGTTTGTCTACAATGCCCCTAATGCTGCGGGTAATGTGATTGTTAATCAAGTTCAAACGGTTCGGATTCCCTTATCCGATTCAACGGTTAAAGGAACCAATTAATATTTTGAATTTACAAAAAGAGGTTAATTATGGCAAGAAGACGCGGTAGACGGAAAGGATTGATCGTTTCCATGACTCAACCCGTAATCCTAGACTATGGATTTCTCAGCAATCTACCTGAGAGTTATCAAAATCTTTTAGGTTTAGAGCCGGATGATGGAACGTTAGGGGCGATCTACGGCATCAATAGCCCAAAGCCAAGGCGAGCAACTTTAGACTTATCTCAGCAAACGGCTGGTAATGCCGAGGCCTCAAGTCAAAACACTCCTGGATCGGTTTCGAGTTTCATTTCGGATGCCCCAGCAGTCATAAAGGCAGCAGTTTTAGCAGGATGGCAAATCACTACCGGATCGTCCATACGCGGTATTGGACAAAGTGCTAAATCGGTAGCAGTCTATGTTGAAGTTCCCTTAGTCGGAGGCGGAGCTTTTAAATACGCATGGAGTATGAGCCGAGCCGAGTTTGCCGAATACGGGGTACTTTTGGGAATTACCGCGGCCACGGGCGGGGATGCCGATAATCTTGTGTGGGGTGCGAACCGGAAGCCTCCTAGAGCAATTAAGCGGTTGCCGGATGGATCAAGCGTTTCCTCGTTTATTGAGCCACGACAAACAAGCATTGATCGCGCTGTTGGAGGTGGCTTCTCAACTTCCAAAAACAAGGTCGGTTTATTAGTTTAAAAAAAAACTCATGAATAATTTGATAATTTTGCCAAACGATCCGGATTTTAATTTAACCTTGGCTCAACTAAAAAGACCCGATTGGCGGGCAATCGCTCGTAAAGAAAATTGGATCAGCTTTGTTTGTGATGCTGACTCAGGGTTATTAAGGCCGGTGTCGGAAAGCGAATTAGAGGATTATTTAGAAGGCGGTGAGTATGAAGAGGTAGTAGGCTCTGAAGGGATGGATGATTGCTATGGCATGGATTGACCTAGCAATTCTAGTCACTCGTAAACATTGGCTTTACACCATCCCTATTTCTTCTCCTTTGATTAGAATTTCACAAGTTCTATCCGCTCCCGCGCCTTTTTATTATGGGTATTTTTGTCAAGCTCAATTTATTTTACCTGGAAAGGTTGAAAAGTATAGGTTACAAAAGTTACTAATTGACCTTGAAGATTACACTATTTTTGAGCTTGATTATTCTATCCCATCATTATTAGGAAATCAGATTAGGATAGGAATACAAGGCCAACAGCAATTTGAGCAAACTAATATTATGTGGACGGTTAAACTAGAACAATGGCAGATCTAACATTCCAAAAATTACAAGCCGTGGCCGGCGTACCTGCCGATACTTTTAAAGTTGTAAGCGGTAAAGTTTTGATAGATGCAACTAATCTAATCGGAGAAATTGTAGATGAACTAACAGATGAAAAGGTGACAGAAGTTGCATTCAAACTATTAGACATTGGTCGGAAAGCGCAAATAGTTTACAATGCTGGCAAAACAACAGGATTAATTCAATCCTTCCCCGATGAAATTAGCTTCGATTCTGTAACCGAGAATGAGGACGGAACGATCACCACTCAGGCAACTTTGAGCGTAACGGCTGTAATGCCTGTCCAAGGCGGCGAGATAACCGCGCCAACTAGCTAATCATGAATCATCGAATACCCATTACAGTTGTTATTAAAAGAAGCAACGGATGTAGCTCCGATAATCTTTTAGAGGCTTTTGTAAGTGAGGAGGAAGCCGATAAATTCATTAATAAGATTTTAGAGCATCCTGAAATCGCATCTAATCGCATTTTCAAAATTAGAATTTCACTTAATTTAATAAATCCTAATGAAATGTCAATTGTTTAGTATACCTAAAATAACAACTAAAATTCAATTATATGAATAACACTACAATTGATATAAATACAATTTCAGCATTATTAGGAATGCTATTTTTAGTTTTGAATGCTGTTATAGCAAGCTTTTTCGCTGTTATCGTTTGGACGTGGCGGGCCAGCGATTTTAAAAATAACGTGAGAACAAACCAACTGCTTACTGACAATAAAATTATTGAAAAAGAAAACAGAATATTATCTCTAGAAAAAGTCTTAGAAGAACAAGAAAGCAATTATCTTTATACTATTAAAGAAATAAGAAAACTTTTAGGGAATAATGGTGCTGAGTTACAGCATATTAAAAATTATTTAATTAGAATAAGCAGTAAAGGCGAGTTTGACACTTTTACTCCTATTGATGTGAGAAAAAGAGAAGATTAAATAGATGTTCAAAATTATATTTACGTGAAAAGAATAGAGAGACATAATATGGCTTTTAATAGGTTGGAAAAGCAAATAATTGATTTATTGAAAAAGCGATCGCTGCTAAGTGCCAGTGAGATATCGCAAGTGACAGGCATCAATAAAACCTTGACGCTGATTACTTTGGGTGACTTGGTACACGATAGGGCGATCGCTGTTGAACATACTGAGTTTGGCAATCGTTACCGCGTGGTTTGAGATTTACTATCTATGCACTATATGGGGAACGCTAAGAGAGTACGTTGCTCATTATTGGCTACAGAGAAGTTTCAACGATGAAATATCCGGTTTGGTTTCCTTATCCGAGTTGTTGGCTGAAAACGCTAATTTTATCTTTCTCTCTGTCTTTTGTGATTTTTTTACTCAGAATTACAGGAAGGATTAGCCTGAGAGCATTAAATATCGTCTTTGCTGAAGATTACGAGTATTTAGTCTGGGTTGCGTTAGGCTGGCTGATTATTTTTGGAGTCATTCTACCTATTTTTTTGTTTTCTCACGTTTATCAATTTCTCTGGAGCGATCGCAATCCCAGGTTTCCGGTTTGGCTGCCAAACTGGTTCAGCCTGGGTGAGGGGATCTGGTCTTGGCAAGTGACGATAATAGGGCTTGTTGTCGGGCTTTTCATGATTGTGGAGTTTTCCCCTGGCAGTTCTTTTTATGACATTGACCCTGAACTGACAAAGACTCAACTCAAAATTGGGGTCATTAGTTGGTTTTTCACCTCGGCTTACCTCCATCACATGAGGCTGTTACTAGGCAAGATGTTTGACCGCTTTAAACAACCCCGAAAGAAACGGGCAACCTAAGAACAGCCAAGTGCAATGAGTAGTCCCCAGTCGGTAGGGACTATTTTTTATTGGGGATTTTTTACTTCTCTGTCTCTATACCAGTCGGAAGGTAAGTCAGAGAAGGTTTTGTCTACTTGCTTGAGAAGCTTTTCGAGGCGCTGGATCTGCTCCATTGATAGGCGAAATTCGCGTTTACCAGTGCGGTACTGCCACAAGCTTTGACGATCAATTCCTAAAACATCTGAAAACCTGTTGTAGTCTAACTCCCATTGATCTAAAAGTTGTTGAAGCATAGATTTTTCTTGTTTATCACTTGACAAACCGCATTGATTATTGGTACTCATAATGTAGCGTAATCATTTGATTACGTGGAAAGACAAAAGAGAGCAGGCAAGGCTGTCCTGTCAGGGTGCTGTCCTTGCCCTCTCTTATCTAAATTATGTGTCCTTTTGCCATTGTCTAAATATCGGTACAGAAGTACCAAGGAGGTTGCTTATTGCCAATTGCTAATTTTTACTCTCCAAAGATGAAGCTCCTTAGATAGGAGAGATTATTTTCTCTCCTACTTTTCTTGACGAATAACAATTATGACAACATCAAGCAATTTGCGATATAAGCAATACGCCAAAAATATCAAACACATGAAAATATACCTCAACCAAACAATCAATTTACTTGAGGATAGCCACAAGACTTTTGACGAAAACCTAGCGAAGTCTGAGAAACAAGATTCTACCTTATTCCTTCAAGGTGAAGGCGAAAAGATGGCTGAATCTATTGCAGATCTAAGGCGAGTCAGGGACAAGTTAGGATCTATTACTTGGTGTTTATAAATCATCACTATCCTACTCTCTTACTTACTACGGAGAATCAATCATGTCAATATTTGAGGAAATCGTTTTATTAGCTAAATCCCTAGGTTGGGGGCCGATGGAATTGTGCGAATATGTGCTTCAAGAGTTCGGCACGGGTAGCACTTGTGAACTCTCGGAAGAACAGAAAGTGTTGCTCAAGAAAAAGCTAGTTCATGTTCGTCGCAAGGCAGTACGTGTAGTATTTTAATGATGTTTTTAACCTACTTTGAAAAGGAGTAAATCATGCCTACTAACTATTATCTGATTGGGGCAATTTGTAGAAAATGAGTTTTAACCAGTTTTCCCTTTTCTCCTACGACAGCAAGGGGTTTTAATACCCCTTTTCTTTCTTATCCCTTTTTAAATTAATGGAAATCAAAGAAGTAACCAAAGACGATCCATGTCGCCATTGTGGTAAACCCGATTGGTGCTACCGATTATCAAACGACTTGGAAGTCTGCAACCGCGATAACGTAGCCGATGGTTGGGTAGCAACTAAAGCGATTGACAAGAGCGGGAAACCTTTCCTAGCTGAGCAAAAACCGCAAGAAAAGCGAGAATTAGTTAATACTCAGGACTGGATTTACAAAGATAGGCAAAATAAGCCGTTAATTAGAGTTTCGCGGCGTAACTACTCGAATGGCTCTAAGTTCATTCGACAGTATTCTTGGACGGGGAAACGCTGGGTAAGTGGCTATGGCTCAGTACAAAGAGAAGATATTCCGATTTACAACTACCAAGCCGTGAGGAAGGCGATCGCTAACGGTGAAATGATTTTCTACGTTGAGGGAGAAAAGTGTGTAGACGCGCTGTCTAAGCTAGGTTTCATTGCCACCACTAATATTGTCGGCTCGAACGGATGGAACCCCTCGCTGATTGGAGACTTGAAAGGAGCTAATTTAGTCCTTTGCCCCGACCGTGACAAGCCAGGATTAAAATTAATGGCTCAAATTTACAAACATTTCCCTGATGCCCAATGGCTCTATGCTGACCCGACCTCCAAGTTTTGGGAAGCTGACAAGATTGCTCCCAGTGGAGGATATGACATTGCCGATTGGACTGAGGATCGAAAGCTAACTCAAGATTCAATCTTGGCAAGTATCGAGCCATGTAGAACAGAGTTACTAACACACGATGAAAAACCAGAAAATAACATCGATGTTGATCTTCACTACACAGAGAAGGCGATCGCTGCTCTTTATGCCAAGGATCACTATGCAGCTATTGACGATTGCCTGTATCGCTTTAATGGCAGGTATTACGAGAAATGCTCAAAAGCTAAGGAGCAAAAGCGCATCGTTGAATGGTGTCTTAAAAATCCTGTTGAAACCCGCGTCGGTCAGTGGAAATTCTCACACGCTAACCCGACCGCCGTTAACAACATCTACAGTTGGTTGTTATTTCGCTTTGCGGTAGATCCAGAAGATACTAATCCACCTGGGCTTAACCTTCTTAATGGCACTTTGAGAATTACCTGGAATGGGGAAAAGGTTAGCCATACCCTAATTCCCCACAATCCAGAGAACATTTATACTTACTGCTCCAATTTAGCTTATGACCCCAAGGCCGAGCCGAAAGACTGCGATCGCTTGCTTGCTTGCCTAGAACCAAAGGAGCAAACCATATTCCTGAGAACCTTGGCCGCTGCGCTCGACCTCGAAGGTGTCAGAAGGGTTAGAGGTAGAGAAGTTCGGGCATTACTTCTTCAAGGGTTTGGGAATAATGGCAAAGATAGTTTACGAGAGGCTGCTCATATTCTGTTTGGCGATGCCCTAACTGGTGTCACCGTTGCCGACTGCCAACAGTACGATCAGGGGAGAAAATTTCCTTTAGCTAAGCTAAAGGGAGCGAAGCTTAGCTGGTCTTCGGAAAACACCAATTTAGCTAACTTAGATAATCTTCAAGCTTTGAAAGCGGCGATTACAGGGGATTCTATTGATATTGAACTCAAAAATCAATCTGAGTTCCCCATCTATCCGGTTGCTGTCTTTCTGTTTAACTGCAATGACTTTCCCTCACTCCAAGGTGGACTGGAGGCATTGAGGAGCCGTTACGGGATTTTGAAATTCAAGAAAACCTATAAACGTAATGCTGACCCTTCTAAGGGAGAACTAGAGGCTGATTCCCGTTTCCGTTATGACCCCGACTTTCTAGCGCGATCGGTTTGTCCGGCCTTGCTTAACAAAATCTTGATTGAGCTTGTCTGGCTCGTTACAGACGGCATTAACTACGACTCCATCGAATCCAATTACAAAGAGCTATTAGAGGACTCTAACCATCTTTGGACATTTTGCCGTGAGGTTGGCTTAGTGGAGGCCCCTGGTGAACGGGTTTACATTGGCGATCTTTGGGAGCAGCTAAGAGAATGGTATTTAACCAACGGCATTTTAGAGGAGGAAACCAGTGACAAAGGGAAAACTAAACCTATTTGGCACGAGTTACCGAATAAAAAGGATCAACTATGTAAAGGAGCCAATCAACTTTACAAAAGGTTTGGTGTTTTGTTTCCAAATGTTAAGAAGGAGCGGCATACAGACAAGGATGATCGTGTCGGTCAATTCTACCTGAGTGGATGTTCTCTAACTGCTTCAACTGCTTCAACTGACAGCACAATGCGGGTTATAGCTTCAACCAATGGGTCAAAAATTGGCGATCAGGTTGAAGCTACAGACCGTTCCCTGAGTCAGGTTGAAGCAGTTGAAGCAGTTTCACCACATCAGGAAAACCCCGCGAATTTCATCAATGTCATTGCGACAAGATTCGTTACATTAGACCCCGAATCGCAACAGAACTTAATAAACCAGCTTAACAAACTGAAGGAGGGCAACCCGATGGCTAAAGAATTTCACTATCCCGCTACTGTTTTCTGTCCAGGGCAAACAGTGAGTTATGAAGAACAGGTCTACACGGTCAAGGCTAGCGATCACGCTCACGTTCAGTTAGTCGGGTTGACCAAGGCAGTTCCGGTTTGGATGTGTCAGTTAGTGGAGAAAAACAACAATGCAAGTAATTAGATGGGAATTTAATAAGCGACCGATTGTCGATCAAGTTTTCAATCAGATGTTAGAAAAATATGATACTGAGGAGAAACTAAGATCTTTCCTAAAAGCTTTATTGATCGCATTTTACAAGGAAACAATGGATATGGATATGGATACTGAGGTTTTAAAAGCATTTGTAAACGAGCAAATATTTGCGAAGCCTAGTTTTGATAATTCCTATGAAGGCTTAAAAGATCTACTTTATGGCTTCCTCAGTAGTATGGATGATGAGGCTCTCAAGTCCCCCTGGAGCTTTTAGAGGCAACAAAAAGGTGCTATTTCTAGCACCTTTACAGCCTTTACAGCCTTTACTACTGTTGTTTCCTCTTAATCATCCATCGGTCTTAATTGGGATAGTTTCAGTTTATCAGCATAATACTTATCAATCATTGCCGTCGAAGTATCGCACCATTTAGCAATCACGCTACTAGGAACCCCATTTACCAACTGTGAGGTAATGAAGGTATCTCTACAGCAATAGGGTGTTGTTTCCGGCTTAATTGGGTCAACTATGCTCCCCCATGCCCTACGACTAAAATTTTGATAATTGATAGCCTTGTCTAAGCCAATCGGTGAATGAAAAATCAACTGTTTTGGCGTTATTACTTCGGGTTTTATTTTAAGAAGTAAATCAGTGGTTCGTTTAGAAACTGCTATTGTACGGATTTTATTATTTTTAGATTTTTCCGAATGGGTTATACGACTACGAACTTGGATAATTGCCTTATTAAAATGAACTAGAGAACAATCTTCATTAATGTCATCCCAAGTTAGCCCAACGGCCTCGCTAGGCCGGCAGCCAACTAAAAAGAGAAATTCTACAAAATCGGTATAACATCTATAATTTAATCCCGAACGTTCATCAGTCCTAAAACGTTCAATGATTAATTCTTTTTCTTCTTTTGTAAAGGCGTTGGGTGCAGGATTTTGAGCATAATTTGGTTTGGGTAACTCCTGATACATTCCCTCATAAGGATTGTGAGCTATTAATTTATGCTTTACAGCCCATTTACAACAAGCGCTTAAATACATTAATGCGTCTCTTGTCCTGTCTAACGTGGTAATTTGCTCTAGTTTTTTCTTAATTTCTAAAGCACATAAAGGGGATAAGTCACCTAATTTATAAAATAAACTCGCAAAATTCTCGTATTTTTCTACAGTTTTAGCTTTTATCCCACTTCGCTTAAATTCAAAATACTTTAGCCATAATTCAACAACAGTTTTAATTTCATCAATCGGTTTCTCCACAACTGTTAAATGAAGTTTGGGCTTATATTTAGTTAAAGTTAAGTCGAACTCATCTAATTGAATATCCCTCGTTATTTGCTCGGCTATCGTTTTGGCTTTACCCAAAGCTATAGGGTCATCGAATTGTCCCCCCTTAACTGGGTTGAACTTATAAGTTTTTCCGTTTAACTGAAACTGAATCGATATGGAGCCATTGTTGTTGATAGGCTTGATGACTTTAGTTTTTTGTTTCTGAGTATTTATACTGTGCATTGTTTTATCGATAAGGGAGTAGTCGTATTATAGCCGTTAGTCTACTAAATGTCTACTAAAACCAGTCTACTAAATGTCTACTAAGCTATGAAACCTTTGTATAAACAGTTGCAGCCTTCAAGACCTCTGACTTCACACGGAAGAGGCCACTGGTTCAAATCCAGTATCGCCCATTTTTTAATATATTGATAATTGTTACAAGATACCCCAGAAAACTGCAAGAAAGTACAAGTTACAGCATGGCAGATTGAAGAAGATATTAATACAGGTCATTTAGACCCTACATTAGCTAAATACCAATTACAATGTCTTTAATCAATTGATATGCTTCACTTAAACTCATGGTATTATTACCTATAGCTTCTAATAAACGCTGTGTATCTTCTTTGCTCATTAAATCTGCTTCTAATGCTTTCCTTAATAAACCATAAAAATCACTCAAGTCTTTTGCTGTTATTTTAGATGCTGTTTCTTTTGCATCAATATCTTTTATTTTGTGTTGCAAATCATTTATAAGCCAAGCTCTTGTAGCTTCAGTCTTAGAGCCGTGCTTAAGAGCTTGTGCTAAACTCCAAGCAGCAGCACCACCAGCAACAGCAGCAGTTGCAACCCATCCTATAGGAGTAGCTCCAACTAAAACAATACCAGTTACAGCAGTTATAACTGGTATTGAGGAAGTTACTCCAATTGCAGCAGCAGCAACAGCAGAAGCACCAGCACCAAAAACAGTGATTCCTACTTCTCCTAATATTCTGACTGTATCATTAGGATTCTTTTCTAATTTCTTTAACGTTTTTAGTAAATCTTCTTTACTAGGTTTTTTTGATTGAGTCATGCTGTCTCCTCTACAATTTTGATTGTTTATGCTGTAATCAATTCCCTGAAAACGACGCTAAAAACATCAATCATTAATTTAAAAAATTCTCCTGCTATTTCAATGATTTCTTCGGAAATACCAATAATGTCAGTATCATAGATTTTTTTACCTTGCCTTCTTTTATCTAGTCTATGTCCTGCGATCGCACCAATAGGAATACCTAAAACAGTCGCTAATGGTGCTAGCAACTGCCCAAGAAAAGGAATAAAACTAACTAATAATCCAATAGCAGCACCTAAAGCTACTCCTATAGATAAATATGGATGCTCTTTTATAAATTCAATTATTTTAAATAAAATAATTTTGCCGATAGAAATAACTTTATTACCTACTTTCGTTTGCTGTTTAACTAATTCGTATAGTCTAAGAGCTATATCAGTTGGGAATCCACAGTTAGAGATCCAAACAAATAATTCAGTATTATCAATAAAATCAACTTCAGCTTGCCAAAGGGCTAATTTGAGATTGGCTTGTGGTAATGATAATTTTTCTGATGACATATTAATCTTGTGCAGTTTTTTTAAGTAATCTTGTTAATACTTAATGTTAATTTGTAGCTTTACTAGCATCAGTGATTTCGATTACAATAAACTTATGATTTATATTACACTTAGTTTTTAAGCTTCAAACTAATGTTCAGAACTTTTGATTTAATTGTGCATAAGCATAATTCAAATTTTCTTGATACTCTTGTATTTTTGCTTGCGCTTGATCGTAGTAAGAGCCTAAACTGGGTATGCTATTAAGTATCATTATTGATGTTTCCCATTGTTGAATAACTTCAGTCCATTGCTGTTTAGTTTGTGCTGTTTCAGACATTTTAATTGCAGATTGCGCTGCTTCTATGCCAAGGTTAAATATTTCTGACTCTTTTGCTATTTGAACTGCTTGTTGTGTTTTTGTAATAGCTAAATTCTTTTCATACTCTTTGAGTTTTTCTTGCGCTGCGCTGTATTTAGGATCAGTTTCAACAATATTTTTTAGATAAGCTATTGCCATAGTCCATTGCTCTATTACAAACTTCCAATCTATCGGTTTTTCTATATTTTTACTTGCTAATAATGCACTTTCAGCAGTTGACAAAGCTAATAGATAATCATCTACTATTTAATTTTTATTGTTATATAAAGGAATTATTTTTTCTGGAGAAGAATCTGAATTATCTCTAGAATTAATATTAGTTTTTATGGTTGTATTTTCAGGCAACTGAGATGTTTCTGATAAAGATGAGTTATTTAATGAAGAAATTGGTATATGAACTTCTTTGTTGAAATTTTCATGGATTTTAATTGTTATAAATATCCCTAGCAACGTTAATGTTAATGCAATTGAGATATTATGAAAAATAATTGTATTGAAGAAGTTTTTTTCTTCCTTAAATGCTTTTTTTTCTTTCTTAGATTCTTTTTTAAATGTTTTATTGAATAAGAAAATGTCATTTTTTATATGTTTTATAGTGTTCTCAATAGATGCAAAATCTTTTCTATAATTTATTTTTTCTTGTTGTTTTTTTGTTTTATTTATCTCTCTAATCAAATCCTTTAATTGTTGAATAGAACTAATTTATTTTTCAATTTCAATGAAATCTACTGATTTTTGTAAAATTGATTTGCTCTCAAGATGTGATTGACTTGATTTTTTACACCAATCCCAATAATTCTTTGCATTTTCGTAGTAATTTTGAATTAATTTAATATAGTCAATACTTAATTTATTGTCTGTATTGATTGCCAAAAAATTAAATATTTCTGAGTATTTATCACAAAATTGTATTTTAAAACAGTTATCAGAAACGTAACTAATATTAAAATAACTTAATGTTTTATATGATGATTTAATAAAATGTGAAATAATGATAAATAGATTTTCAATATGAGATTCTGTCGTAATCTCTTGATTGTAATCTGTTTTAATCGATGATGGTAAAGAGTTTAAAACTGTTAAATGACAAGATTCTATAAATCGTATTTTTTTGTCAATTTCATCGTCTAATTCTTTTTTGGCTTGCCTTGTTTTTTTGATTATTTTTTGCTTGCTTATTTCTAGTGTTGTGAGTATTTTTTTTATTTTATTTGTCTTCTCTAAAACGATTGAATTATGATTTTCTTCTTTTATTTTTATAATCTTTATAATTTCCTCAATAGTTATAGCAATTTCTTTAAAGGCATTATTTATTATTCTAATTTCATCTTCTATATTATTTTTATTTAATAAAATAATTTTTGATATTACATCTTCGTGTTCTTTTTTAATACAGTTATTTGATGAGTAATAATCACGGAGTTTAATGCTAGTTAGCTTGATTACATTAATAATGTTTAATCCGTATAAAATTAAACACAATATTTTAAATTTTGGATCATTTGCTTTTTCAGAGTTTTTGTTATTTTGAATAATGCCATAAACTTCATGAGATTTGTCAATCGATTTAGCAGCAAATATTAATTGATTGAAATCCCCAGTAAATAGAGCCATACCTATTCCTAAACCAGTATGAAGTACCCCTACTGTTAAACTTAATCCTATGCTTTTAATCCCTTCAATTAGATCTCGAAAGAAATTTGCATTTTTTTCTATTAATTCTTGGTATATATTTTCTAATTCTTCTTGATCGCTACAAAGTTGATCAATGTCTCTATTTAAATCACTGAGATTGTTAAGAGATAACTGAATTCTATTTATGATCGCAATAGTTTTATTTCTAATTTCATCAATGTTCTCATCAGGCACAGAAACGTTATTATCAGGCATAGAATATTATGACCTTTTTTTCTAGCTATAAATCGTATCAACTAAAAAATGCCCAAACACTTGAATATAATTGTCAAACGTAATAATTTTTAACATATCCCTCTTTCGTCACTCTGGCAAAACCCTTGTGATTTCTAGTTTAACTCCTCAATGATAAGCTGTAAAACAACAAGAACTTTTGTTTTGATGGACATAAGATGAAGTTTTGGCTCGTCTGGTTGGGTAGTGGGGTATTCATCAGTTTTATCGTCCTCTATTTCCAGGGATATTTTCGCCCCCGTCCGCACTACCGCCTCTATCATTGCCCTGCACCAGAAGCGGCAAACTTTGTCGTTACGGTGGCTGGTCTTTCAGATTCTTTTATCACTCAAGGCGAAATAACGAATTTTTGGGTGGAGGCGGACGCGATCTTTCAAGCGCGTTTAGCCGCCATTCGCTCTGCCCAAAAATCCATTCAATTTGAAACCTACATTATGACCCCGGGCCGCCGTGCCGATGAATTTGCCCAGGCGCTTATCGAACAGGCTCAAGCGGGAGTGAGAATTCAACTGATTGCCGACGATCACGGCGTAAAGTCCATGCCTTCATCTTACTGGCAGCAGTTAAAACAAGCAGGTGTCGCCGTTCGCACCTTCAATCGGTTTTGCTGGCGAGATCCGGTAGCCAATTTACAGCGCAATCATCGCAAACTCTTGTTAATTGATCGCCGCCTAGCCTTGCTGGGAGGGGCAGGCATATCTGATCACTGGGACGGTTGGGACAAAATCGGCGATACTGCTCCTTGGTTAGATTACGAGATCAGCCTTGAGGGGCCTGCTGTAACGAGGCTTCAAGGGCTTTTTTGGCAGCACTGGTTAGATACAGGCGGTAGCGTCGATTTTACCGAAGAAGTGGTTGACCCTCATTTAGAAGGCGGTTCGACGATTCTGGTCACGCACGGCGAAGATCCTTCCTACGAGTCCTCCTCTATTCGTAGCCTATTTCAAACCACAATTTCGGGTGCAAAACGGCGTATTTGGCTAGCAAGTCCTTATTTTTTGCCCGATCCCAATTCTCGCGCCATTCTCTTGCAAGCAAAGGCGAGAGGGGTAGATGTTCGCATTTTGACGATGGGGCCGCACTGTGACAAGTCGTTTGTTCGGGCCACTTCTCGCGAGTGTTATGGCCCTTTGCTCAGCGTTGGCATCCCTATTTATGAGTATCAACCGAGTATGCTACACGCCAAAGCACTCCTGATCGATGAAGATTGGGTCAGTTTAGGTAGCGCGAATTTCGACCCGCGAAGTTTCTTTGAAAATGAGGAGTTGAACGTGTCTTTAAGCGATCGCTTTCTCGCCCAACAAGTCGAGCATTTTTTTCAACAGGCTTTTGTTAAAAGTCACCTGGTTGAGTACCTACAATGGCAGAAACGCAGTCTATCAAACCGTTTGATGGGTCGATTTTGGTTATTATTTTATTGGCAGTTGTAAGCTTGACGCTCCCATCGACGGAGTCGAGGGATTCCTCATTCACGGACAAAACTTGCTCTAGACAGGATTTCTCCAATCAGAGTAGAGGTTTCATCTCCTGAAGCTTGACATTCCCTGCGCCCCAAGGTAGTTGAAAGTTCGTATATTCCTTTTTTAAGAATGTTAATTGCGGCGTTTTCATCTCTGTCTAAAACACACAAGCAGCTAGAACAAACATGAGTCCTTTCTGATAGTGCTTTTTTCACAATCATGCTACAACTACTACATTCTTGAGATGTGTAATGAGGAGCAACAGCTAGACTAACCTTTCCATATTTATAAGCAAAGTAATCTAACCATTGACGGAATATACTCCAACCAGCATCACTAATACTTTTAGCGAGTTTCGGATTTTTGACCAAGCCCTTAACATTTAAGTCTTCATAGACGATAAGATCTCTCGACTTAACTAAACGCAGTGCTAATCTTTTTAGCCACTCTTGACGCTGTCTACTTACTCTTAAATGTTTTAAGCTATATCTTTTTCTCGCTTTTTGATAATTATTAGAGGGTGGTTTTTGCCCTTTCTTGAATTTCTTAGATTTTTTTCGGTTAGCTCTTTTGAGTTGTTTTTCTCCTTGGCGATAAAACTTAGGTGTAGGAACTTTTAAACCCTCATTATCAGTCATGAAATCAATTAAACCTAAATCAATTCCTACTGCCTTACCTGTCGCTTCTAGCTCGGTATTAACAGTAACTCTAGGATCGATTGAGATACAGAATTGGACATAGTACCCATCGACTCTTTTTACTATTCTGACTCTTTTAATTTCTGATTCAGAATAGAAATTGAGATCTCGACTCCCAACAAGTTTAACTTGACCAATACCTTTGTTATCTTTAAAGGTTATAGTTTTGTTAAATTTATCTAATTTCCAACCACAAGTTTTATACTCAACAGACCTAACATTTTTCTTGAATTTAGGGTATCCCTTTTTTCCTTTAATTTTCTTTTTACAGTTCGAGTAGAAACGAGAGATAGCTAACCATGCTCTTTCAGCAGCACTTTGTCTAGCCATTGAATTAAGGTCTTTAACAAAGCTGAATTCTTTAGCTAATTTTGTACAGTTTTTATTCAGATCTGCACCCGTAACTTTTTCGTTATCCAGCCAATATCGAATAGATTTGTTTCGAATGAATTGGGTAGTACGAATAGCTTCATCAATCGCTAATAATTGATGTTCTTTAGCTTTGATTTTATATTCAATGACTATCATTAATTTATCTTTCACATTCGACCTATTTTTTATTTTATATACAACTTGACTTTATAGATTATTTTTGTCACATTTATTGACAATTTTAGTTCTAAGCCTTGAGTTAATCTTCAGGAGTGCTTCACGGTTTTTTGCTGGTCGGCTTTTCATCTCATCGGTAAAACCGAGAGTCTTCAAGCCGACATCAAAGATAAAAATAAGGTGGGCAATGCCCACCCTACTCGGATGCTAAGTAATGGGTGGATTTTGAGCGTTGGTGGACTTTTTTCGGGGCTGTTGGCTGGATTATTAGGCATTGGCGGCGGTACGGTTTTGGTGCCTATTTTAGTCGCGCTTAACTATACTCCCTTACAAGCAGTGGCAACGAGTAGTTTAGCGATTATTATTACTTCGGTTTCAGGCAGTATTCAGAATTGGCGTATGGGTTATTTGGATCTGCGGCGCGTTATTCTCTTAGCATTTCCTGCTTTAATCACGGCTCAAATAGGGGTTTATATCGCCGATCGCTTGCCTGCTCACCTACTTTTAACGGCTTTTGCTGTTTTTCTGATTATTAATATTTATTTAGGTAACTTACGTCGAAAACTAACAACTAACCAGCTTAGCGATAATCCACAAATATCACCCATGCTAGCGCGTTTAGCAACGGGAGGAGCAGCCGGATTATTAGCAGGATTATTTGGCATTGGAGGTGGCGTGATTATGGTTCCTTTGCAAATGTGGTTATTAAATGAACCCATTAAAGTCGCCATTCAAACTAGTTTAGGGGTGATTGTCATTACGGCAATTTCTGCCTGTATCGGACACGCTTTGAGTGGCAATGTCGTCTTTGAGGCAGGCATTTTTTTGGGGATGGGTGGACTCATCGGCGCACAAATTAGCACCCGTTTTTTACCCCAATTACCCGATAGAATCGTTCGTTTTTGCTTTTATTGTTTGTTAGCCATTTTAGCCGTTTATACTTTTTGGCAAGCTTGGGAACTAAAAAATATTAAAGATTTCTAAACAACTGTTTGACTGTTCCAATTAATTCGTTAGGCGGAAAGGGTTTGACAACATAAGCATCTGCGCCTTGTTTCAACCCCCAGTAATGATCGACTTGGGTACTTTTGGTTGAACAGAGAATCACCGGAATGTGACTAGTTTTGGGATCGGCTTTGAGGCGGCGGCAGACCTCGTAGCCGTTGATTTGCGGCATAATAACGTCTAGAATGATTAGATCGGGGGGAGATTGAGCCACTTTGTCTAATGCTTCCATCCCATCGTTAGCAGTCGTCACCGAGAAACCATTTTCAGAGAGTAAGTCAGCAATCATTTGGCGTTGCGCGGGGCTGTCATCGGCTACTAAAATGATACTCATAAAAAATTCGTGAGTGCTTTGAGCGCAAGGTTTATTTAATTGTAATATTAGAAATCCACAGACGACAGGAGAAAATCTCTAGTTATTAGGGCTGCAAACACGCGCTATCTCCAAAAATATCAGTGCGATCGCTTAGATACTGCCAATTCTATTTCTCGTATATTAATGGTAACCGCAACACGATCGCCAGATTGAATTTGAGGAATCGGCGGCGCAAGAATTTCTAAGGTTGAAGTATCTTGAAAATGTCTTAATTTCGTTTCTGGATGAGGATAATAAATTAAACTTGCATACTGGCATTGACGATAAGTCAAATAGCAACGAGAAAAAGAAAAATCTTCAGCAGCATGATTAAGACTCCATTTTACTTGCTGAAAAAAATACTCAGGATTTTTTAGGCAAAATGTATAAGGGTGAATGGAAACATTTAACGTACCGGAAAACAACGCAGTAATATCTAACCCCAGCTTTTGAAAGTAAGGGGTTTGCATCTGTATCGTTCCTTGCGGATAAGGGCTATCTTTTGCTCTACCAGAAGCAACTTGATACCCTGCTACAATGTTTCCTTGAACCGTTTCCCAATGGCTGTCCATGAGTCACTTTTTATTATAGATTGATTGCGTTATTCTATAATATTATTGACTTAAAATTTAGAGACTAAGCCATACCTAGCTTAAATTAACATAAGATAAGGTGGGCAATGCCCACCCTACGAGATTAATTGTATTTTGGCTAAATGATGTCTCCTACTTTCCAATTTACCACACAGTCTTTTAACATTCGTACTTGTGGCATTAATGCTAGTCACTGGTATGTTGTGGCACGTAGTAGCGAAGTGATTGACAAACCGTTAGGTGTAATGCTGTGGTATCAATCGATTGTTCTCTATCGAGATAGCGACGGGAATATTCACGCTTTAGAAGATCGTTGTCCTCACCGCCAAGTTAAATTAAGTGCCGGAAAAGTCAGCGAAAATAACCTAGAATGTGCTTATCATGGCTGGCAGTTTGACAGTGAGGGAAAGTGTCAACTTATTCCTTATTTAGCAGACAATCAAAAATTGCCTAATTGCCAAATTAAAAGTTATTTTGTTAGAGAATTAGACGGATTTATCTGGTTATTTTTAGAGCAAGGAAAAGAATTATTAGAAAATCTTCCTGAACCGTTAGGAATTCCTGAATGGAATCATCTCAATTATATTGCAACGGTTTCTATAATTGACTGTCAGGCGCATTTTTCTTTTTTAATTGAAAATTTAATGGATATGTATCATGGGCATTTACATGATAATTATCAAGCATGGACATCAGCCAAATTAGAACAGCTAGAAGCCAATGAAAGTCGAGTAGATGCTCATTATGAAGCCCAAAGTTATTATAAAATAGATAAAATTTGGTCAATTTCTCAGTTGTTTTTTCCTGTCCTGCGCCGCCTTCACCCTGAAGTATTAACAGTAAGTTATATTTATCCTCATTGGGTGTCAACGTTAGGCAAAGATTTTAAGATTTATTGCTTGTTTTGTCCTATTAACGAAACCCATACTCGTGCTTATTTAATTCATTTTACCTCTCTCAATGCTTTTTGGCGATTGCATAAGTTACCTATCTGGTTTCGGCAGTTAATTAAAAACAGTTTATTTGGTTCGGCGCAAAAAATGCTCAATGGATTAGTGCAGCAAGATGTTGTTATGATCGAACAAGAACAACAGGCATATTTAAACAATTGCCAGCAGCGAGTCTATGAAGTCAATCCTACTATAAGCAAGGTACAAAAATTGATATTGCAGCAGGCAAGTTTAAACTGGTAGGTTGGGTTGATGTAAGGAAACCTATCATTCATCCGAGTTAAATTGCACGAACAATGACAGGTTCAATTTTAGAAGCGGTAACGGCAATAACCGTATATCCTTGACTTTTGTTATCTAATACTTCTAAAATATAACCATCTTCTTGTCCTTCTGGTCTGGGGAGATAATCTACAATAATAGCTGAACTATTTTGAGCAATATTGTACTCCGGTAGAGCTTCTTTTAATCTAACTTCGGAAAACATTTCAAATTGCATCGTTAAAATTCTTTATTTCGTAGATACTGATCGCTGTGTTACTGTCCAAGTTTTTCCTTGACAAAAAATCTGATTATCTTGTCTGGTTACACCAAAAACTTGACGCGCAAGCTGTAATATTTCTTGTCTTTCTTCATCAGTTAAATAATCATCTCCTTTGTAACCACTAGGACTCCGTTTAGGATCTCCTCCTGCTTCTAAATAGCGTTGTCTTCCTCTAGCAGCAATTTCTCCAATTCTGTCATATCGTTGTTTTTCTAATTCTGTGGGTTCTCTCATGGTTCTAACATCCATTCAATAGGAACTATTTCACCGTTAGGCAATAGATAGGATCTGGGTAAAATCGTACTAGTGGTAATCAATAACCACGCTCCGTTATCTTCATCATAAACTCTAAATAGTAAAATTCCTAGAGTTTCAAGGGCATTGAGGATAAGATATTGTTCTTCGGTTGGTTCCACCTGAGTTTGATTTAGGTATATTATGATTTATCTAATTCTACCAATTCTCAGCCTATTCTTGACTTAATTTTGCCTTAAAAATTGCCTCAACTTCCTCATAACTCATCTCGTCAGGGGGTGGGTACTTGAAGCTATTTTGTTTACGACTCATTAATACTTCTAAAGCTTCACTAAACGCTGTTTCATTATTGCGATTTTCAGATAAATATTGACGTAGTTCAGCGTTGTTCATTGCAGACAGTAATTTTTTCATGATTCAAAATCCCAATTCCCTTCTCGATCAATAATAATTTCTAAACCATCATTAATTCCAGCTAAGATATAGATAATTTTGAGCCTGCGATCGTAACGAAATAAATTGATGGGTTGATAAAGATTAGAAAGTAACTGACAGATAAAAATAGCGGTGTCTTTTTGTTTTTCTGTTGGCAATTATTATCTCCTTTTTATTGCTTGTAATGATTATATCTTACAGTCTGCAAGTCTCGACGCGAGAGAAGAGAACATGACAATCTAAAATCTACACTATGTCTATTCTCATAAAAATCCCTAATGCCTCGTCAACCCCGACAATTACTGCCTGATTCCTCCTATCATGTCACGACTCGCTGTAATAATCGAGAGTTTCGTCTAACTCGCCTAGAGTGTCGTCAGGTACTTCTATTTGCGATCAAAAAAGCCATAGATAAATATCAGTTTAAACTCTTTGCTCTCTGCGTGATGAGCAATCATATCCATTATCTCATCGAACCGAAGCAACCAGAGGATTTACCCAAAATCATGCACTGGTTGAATTGGTATACTGCTATGTGTTTCAATCGAATGCTCAATCGAACCGGACATTTTTGGGAAAAGCGATATCATAGCACTGGGTTTGCTAATACCGATAAGCGTCGTGCTTTAAATACTTTGCGCTACATTCATGCTAATCCCAAAGTCGCCGGAATGCAGCCAGGATACTTTTATGATTTCAGTAATTATGGTACTCATGATAGGCTCAGTGATGACGGTTTGACTCAATGGCATCCAGCTTTTTTGTCATTAGGGAAGACATTAAACGAATGTGCTGCTAAATACCGAGGGTTTTGCAAAAAATATCGTCCGCAACCGAAACCTGAAAAGCGCAATCATTGGGGAAGCAAATTACTGGCGGGTGTCAAAATCAAAAAGAAATCTAAAAAGTCTTCACCAGGACAATTATCCCTCTGGGATGAGTGGGAAGGAGTGACACCAGAAATTTTAGCGGTGTCAGATAAGTTTATTTTTGCCAACTGCTACAACCCCCAAGTTGCCGGCAGCATACTACAAAAAAAGGGGGATGATGGTTAGTTTCTCGGTGTCAGGTATCGAAAAGCCAGAACCCGCATAGCTTCGTCGAAAAACACCTCTTAATAATTGTTCACAATTTTTTGTAAGCTTTATAGAACGAACCTCATTAGGGAGGTGTCCTTGAGGAGCCTCTAAGCTAAAAGTAATATCTTTGTAGTATATCCACTTCTTCTTCACACGCCATCCTACAGCATCTCCAAACTGTTCCCAGACTTCCTTATTATACTCTCTCTGCCCGCCTAAGCTTTGGTAAATTTCCTTTTGCACACTAAAGCCAAATTTTCCCTTGCTGTAGTGTACCCAAAGTCTATCAATTGTCCCTAAGTCCTCACAGGGAAAGCTATCAATATCTTCAACCCTTAACCATCCCTCTTCTTCTCTATTCGCTACTTTGAACATCACCTTTGCGGTTTCTTCATCCGCTTTTTTCCATTCTCCTGCTGCTAGTAAATCGCGTAGTTCTGTATAGTTAACCCCTCTTTCGCTTTTGAGTTCAATTTCCTTTGTTTGTATCGGTTGAGGTAGAGAAATTTTAGTCTTCTCCCGCTCTGAAACAACATTTGAGGGAACGTTTTCTTGAAGGTTAGCCGTCAGTTCTGCCTCAATTTTTATAATATCTTCATCTCGCAACTTAAAATAATCTTGTAGTTTCTTTAATTCATTTCGCTCTTTTGTTTGCAACTTATTACCGCTTTTTTGCAACAAATTAATAAAAGTCTGTCGGTAACGATTTAAATTATTCTGATACTGCTCAATCGGTTCTAATACTGCCTTTTTTACTGCTTCTGCTTCTTCATCTGTCAATCCTAACTGCTGCTGCAAGTCCTGTAAAATGACCGTTTCTACATAGGAAATTTCACCATCGGCAGCGAATTCTTCTACTTTTTGACGGTACTGCTGGAGTGCTGCTTGTTTGCTTTCGGTGATTCTCTGTTGCTGTCGTTTTTGAATTAATTGGTTGGCAACGGCGCGAATACCTTGGGTAATATTATGATAGGCATCATCTCGACTTTTCCAAGAATCCACAGGATCGGCATTTTTCGGTAAAAATTGCAATTTTCCAAAGACTGCGCCACTCCAATCTACCCGACGCAGAATAATCGGAATAACAACTCCATTGCCTGCTTCATGGCGTTGCATCGATATTTTAACTTCGACATCCCAACAATAGTTAGAAGCGATAAAATCAGAACTGATAAGCAAGAGAATAATATCAGCCTTCTGTAAATTTTCATCAATTTGGTGATCCCATTCCTCACCAGGAAGAATCTTGCGATCGTGCCAGCCCGAAATTACGCTCTGACGTTCTAAAATGCTGAGATGTTTGGCTAGTTCATCGCGAAAGGTTTCGTCTTGATGAGAGTAAGAAAAGAAAACCGTTACTGCTTGTGCTGCTGCTGCCATTTTTCGACCTAAAATGCAATTGGGGCTGGTGTTATGTTTCCATTTTAGGCTCTATCGGCATGATGGTAAAACCTATTCAGTTTGAGTCTATCTTTAAATATGCCCTAACTTACTTCAAGTTACGATGAGGCTACCTATGAAGCCTTAGATTCTCGTTCTAAGCAGACTAACCGTAATCGGTCATTAAACCTTAAAGGGGTTGAGTCTCTTGAGGGGCAGGTTAGTCATTTACAATGGAATCAATCTCACGCTGATGAGACTTGGGCGATTACTTTACTAATGAGTAGCGATCGCGCTTTGGGTTTTTCTGAGGAGCCATCCGTGCCATACTATTCCCAATACCTCTCCGCTTTTCCCTTGGCCTACCTTAGCCAATTACAAGGCCAGATCCTCGCTTGTCCCTACTTCACGGCCAATAATTTAAATCGGGATTTCGTGAGAACTAAAGGCTTCTCGCTCGCTTTTCGGCGTTCGCGTATCGGGGAGGTCGAAAAGCATTTTCCCTACTTTAAACCCTACCTCGATCGAGCCTTACAAGCCGACTGTAACGCCTTTTATCTCAATCCTTTACTGTTAGAAAGTGGCTCACGGGTCGATCCCCACATTGATCGCTCCCTCCGTTCCTACTGTAAAACGATCGCGAACCCGCTCGTGGTTAGCGTCCTCTACGTCAAGGTTCCGGACGCTCTAGAAGGGGGAGAACTGATCCTCGAATCGCGCGCTCGTGCCGTTGCTCGTGTCCGTCCGTGTACAAACACCCTAGTCTTCTTTCAAGGCGATCTCACCCATTCTGTCAAACCCGTCACCAGTTCTGGCGTTCGTCTCAGTCTCGTGTGCGAACAATACCGTTTAGACGAGGAACAATTGCGAGAAATTCCCGAAATACAACTAGAATCGAGAGCGCTGAAGCCAGAAAAGAAAAAAGCAAAAGATAAGACTTCTGGTTGTGTCGCAAGAAGTTTTAAAAGACAGAATAATTCTGCGGCAACCTAAAATTTTAGATAGCGATCCCCAAGAGCGTTGCTGAATCAAACTCTTATTCGGCAACGGTTGAGGAAGAAACAAAAATCTCCCAGTTTTCGAGATTTTTTTTACCACTTTGAACATAAGGAGAAATTGCCACAAGCCAAATAATAAATTGGTTAACTAGTGAGATAGGAAATTTTAGAGGGCGAATAAAATCTAGAAACAAAATAACGCGAATATCATCGGTTTCATTCCAGGCTTCGTGAGGAAAAGTATCATCAAAAATCAAGCTTTTTCCCTCCTCCCAATAACGAACATCATTTTCAACTCTGATTTTACAAGCTGTGTTCGGTTCAGGAACTTTCAAAGCAAGATGATAGCGAAGAACTCCCTTATACGGGCCACAGTGTTCTGGTATATGTTTATGCGGTAATAAGATAGAGAAAAAAGCAGTTTTCATCCCTGGAATTTGTTCAATTAGGCGAGTGGTTTGAGGACATCTTTCGCAATTTTTTTTCGCTTTCAATCCGTAGGCATAGAAAAAATACGTTTTCCAGCGATTATCCTGAGTAATGTTATATTGGTCAGGTGAAATATCTTGAAAATTAGGAATAATTTCCAAATTTTCCATAACATCATCTAATTCTTGACGGATAATTTTCCATTGCGATTCTAAATTAGCTACCCAGCTAAATTGTTGTTTTGCCAAAAAAGTTGTATTATCAACTAAAGAGTAATACGCTATTATTTTTTCTAATTTTCTAAAATATTTTTCACCTTGTATTAAAATAAGTTGGCGATATCTTTGGTTCAATTTTAAGATGGCTTGGTACATAGTTTTGATCATTCTTATAAATTTTGAGGGCAATTATTACTCAATTTGGTTACTTTCCAAAGAGATAAGTAAATTTCATTACTTATTAACAATTTAGGTTTATAAATTTGAATTAATTGTAGTCTTTTTTCTGATTGCTTAAGATTCCTCTGTAATTCTTGAGAAGGATTAAATAAAAATATATTTTGGCATTGAGTGAATAATGTTGACAGGTTAGCAGTTGAGAGAAATTGTATTTGCGTTGCTTTATTTAAAGAATAACTCAGGGAAATAACATCAAGTATTTCTTGGGGTTCAGCCAATAAAAGTGGAGTATGAGTTTGGTTGATGATTTTGGCAATGGGAAGATTATGTAAATTGCGAGTTTTCTGATATTGAGGTGATTTGTCTAACATAAAAATACCAGAGAAAACGCCAATTAATATAATTCCTCCAAAAATGATTCTCCACTTTTTTTGCTGTCTTAAGCTTTGAAAAGAAGATGAAAACAATTTATTTTTAAATAGATAAGCAACTGACAATTGAATTCCCAAATAGCTAGGTATCATATAGCGGATAGCAGTTGAACTTTGTCCGCCAATTCTTAAATCAATTGCTCTGAGAATAATGAGAGGAGTGATAAATTGAACAAAAATAAATAGTTTGATTTTTGGAGAGGTTTTTTGGCAAAGAAAGTAAAAAGAAAAAAAGATGAGTATTAACAAACTTAAATCGATTAAGATACGGGTAAGAAGAATAAAATCAATTTGTCTATAAATAGGCGATTCTATAAAAATGGTAACCAAACTATAAATCCAAATAACTATCATTGCTATCCAGTTTATTGACATTCTCATCCAGGTCGTATTATCTTGAAGCCGTTGCCAATTTTGAAAAATAATAAATAACCAAGGACTAAAAGCTAAAATTCCTAAACTTATAGCTAGCCATTGATAAATTACTCTTGGTTTAAAACAAAAATTTTCAATGATAACCACGTAAAGGATTTGTCCTACTACGACTAAAAACGATAATAAAGAGGTATAAAAACTAAGAATAATAGTCCCTGTATACAAAGCCCAATTTAAACAGTGACTTTTTTCTAACGCCCTTAATAATGTGATATGAGAAAGTATCGTGGCAGTTATCCATAAACTATAAGGACGAGCTTCTTGAGCGTAAGCAACATTCAAAGGAGAAATCGACATTAATAAAACAGCAATTAATCCCACTAGAGGTGACTGAAAGAGGGTTAAACAAAGCCAATATAAACAGGGTAAAGTTAATAGACTAAAAACAACGGATAAGCTTCTAATTGCTAATACTGAACTCCCGAAAAGATCTGTCCAATATTTAGCAATTATAAAGTATAAAGGGGCGTGCTCTGGACTACTAGTAAGCGCGTTTAAAATGTCATTAATGTTTTTTGAAGGAGTTACTTTTTGAAATTTTTGCAAATCTTCAACACTCATTAATCCCCGATGTGAAACTTGCTCAATTGCCTCCTGTTTAGTAAAACCAGAAATTCGTAGAGAAGTTGCCACTTCATCTACCCAATAAATTTTACTATCGAGATTAACTAAACGAAAAAAGAGTCCTAAAAACAAAATTATACTACAAAATAATATCCAAAAGTAAGATAATTTTGATGAAGATCTTAGAGAGTTTTTTTCCATATATAGTAATTTTCTCGCTAATGAAACACAGTTTAATTGTATTCTTTTTTTCCTAAATTTTTTCTTCCTTGTGGTAGAGAGACATCGGGTAAGGGTAGTTGTCTTAGCAGATGCAAATTGAAAGGGGTTTCACTCAGTACCTGAGTATAAGACGGCTGTAAGTACGAGTGATATTCATCTTCTTGAGCAATATAAACTTGAAAAAAAGCAAGACTCATGGCATTTAAATAATTTTGAGTAACTTGAATCAGGTTTTCTGCGGAAACAGTTTGATTTCCCCATTGATTCATGGTATTAAGAATAACACGAGTATGGGGCAGTTTTTCCGATATTGCGAGATATTTATTAGCTAATGGCAACCAATTAAAAGCAGGAACTTGCTCATTTAAAAGTGGGGTAATTACATCTTCATCTGTCGCCTGCCAGAAGATAGGAATATTAATACGCTGCATTTCTATCTGTCCATAAAGGCTTTTGCCGAAAGGCACAAAAACAAAGGCTGCTTTAATACGAGTATCTTGCAAGTCGTAGTTTTTTGGGGGGATTTCTAAAGCACGACATTGATACAAAATCGAAAGATTAAGAAACCCATTGGGAGATTGACAATCTTGCTTTAGTTGGGTAAAATTTATCCGCGCTCCTCCTAATGCAAAGGCAGTCGTTCCCCCAAAAGAGTAACCAAAAATTCCAACTTGTTTTAAATTTAGCTTACCTTGAAATTGCGTCTGATTCAGTTTTTCTAATTGATCGAGGGTATAAGAAACATCTAAGGGACGATCAGTAAATTCTGTTGCATCAAACGGTTCTTTATATAAACCTTCATAAAAGTCTTGTTGACGCTGATCGTTGCTGTTAGGATGATCGGGAATGACAACAGCAAAGCCATGAGAAGCCAGATGACGTGCTAAAAATGAAAAGCGATCGCGGTGCGCCCCCAATCCATTAGAAATAACAATTACAGGAATTTCAGATTGTTGGGATTGTGGCAGATAAATCACAACCGTTAACGGGCGATCACGTTGAGTATCGTAGAGTTTTAAAATTTCTTGAGAAATCGTAAAACCTCCTGTTTTCTGTAAATCCAAAGGGGTTTGTCTCTTCGATTCATCAATAGAAGTAATATTGCTGCCGCTTTGGCGATTCAGAGATTCTCTTAAAATTTGAGTTTCTTTAATGAGGCTAGAAATTTGCCCGATAGACTGAACAATAAAGTTCATATCCAGTTGAATATTAGTTGAAAAATTACGCAAAACATTAATAACGCTGACTCCTTCAGGCGTTGTTGAGGAATAAATAATTGCTCCTCGAATTGCGTAATAACCATTACGACCACCTGGTAATTGTATTGCTTTTCCTAAAATAGTTAGTAATTGATCGCCAGCATAAGTTTGACCTAAGCGATAAAGAATAATTGGTTTTACGTCATAACGAGCGCGGAGAAAAGCTCGTAGCTGATTTTGTTTTTGAGGGCTTAAACGATTAAGATAAAACGCTAATTCTTTAGTGACTTTTCCCTCTTGAGCAAAAAGAGTTAAAGCTTCAACAGATAAAGAAAAGTTAAAAGCACCATAATTTAGATAAATATACTCAGCAGCACGAGCAGGTAAAATCGTAGAGAGACTACCCAGAAAGCCTAGTAATAGAATCTTGAACCCCTCTAGTTTCCCCAATTTACTGGACATTTTTTCTAATCTTTGTGAGTTCTCTTAACAAATTTGCTCTGTTCATTATACAAATTAATTAAAATATAAGTAGCCAAGAGAATAGCCAACTGTGTAATTGACTCAACGACATGACAGCCAATGTCGCATAAATTCCTGCTTCAGTTCTTGTTCTCAGGTTTTTTGGCTGGCAAAGCGAAAACGTTACATTTAGTTGCCAGCTTGATGCTTGTTGCTTATGTGGGATTAGGCGTATGTCTCAGACTGTGGCAAACCCGACTCATCTTTTTTCCTTCTTCGGTGGTGAGTGTCACTCCGATAGCTGCCAATTTAGCCTATCAGGAAGTCCTGATTTCAGTCGCATCTGAAGAATTATACAGTTGGTGGATTGCGGCTGAGCAACCCAACGCACCTGTCGTGCTTTATTTGCATGGCAATGGCAGTAATTTGGGGGATCTCTTGCACCAAGCTGTCTTATTTCATCAGTTGGGACTGTCGGTGCTATTGCTCGATTATCGAGGTTATGGACGTAGTTTAGGGGCTTTTCCTAGCGAAATTAGCGTTTATGAAGATGGTAAAGCTGCTTGGCGATATTTAACACAACAACGTCATATTGCACCTGAGCAGATTTTTGTCTATGGGCATTCTTTGGGGGGTGCGATCGCGATTGAGTTAGCCTCCCGATACCCTAACATGGCGGGGGTGATAGTGGAAAGTTCTTTTACCTCAATGGCTGCGATGGTTGACGAGTTATTTCCCTATCAAATTTTTCCCAAACGTTGGATTTTAACACAGCATTTTGATTCTCTGAGTAAGGTGCGATCGCTGCAAGTACCGATCCTCTTAATTCATGGCACTAGCGATCAAATCATTCCTGTTACAATGAGTGAAGAACTATTTCAGGTAGCTCCAGAACCAAAAGTATTATTAATTATTGAAGGCGGTAAACATCACGATCTTAGTCGAGTAGGAAAAGCACAATATTCTCAAGGACTTTTAAATTTTATTAATTTCGCACTTTAGCAATAGTTCGATCAAAATATTGATGAATTTGTGTGGCAAATAAACTGTGCAACTTGGCTAATAAACTCATTTCTAATCCAGGAGTGATAACAAAAGATTTTTGTTGAATTCCCTGAATAATTGCTTGGGCTACTGCTTCAGCACTCCAGGTTTTTGCCTTACCTGTTATGGCTTTAGTTTCTGGAGGTTTAGTTTTATTTTCTTGTTCTAACTGAGGCGTATCAGTATCCGGCGGATAGACAACGGATAAATTAATTCCCCATAATTTTAATTCTGGGCGCAATGACTCAGCTAATCCTCGGATAGCAAATTTACTAGGACTGTAGGCACTGTAGCCATAAATTCCCATTAAACCTGCGCCTGAAGACACTAGAACAATATGCCCTTTTTGCTCTTGTTTCATCCTGTTAAACACAGCTTTAAGACAATATAACGTGCCAAAATAATTAACAGCCATTGTCTCCTCAAAAACTTCAATAGGCAGGTGTTCAAAATAATCGGAATAGACGATACCTGCCGAAGTTATTAACAAATCGGGGGTTCCGAGATCGGTAATAGCAGAGGTAATAGCTTGTTCGGCTTGGCGGCGATCACTGACATCAGCCACATAAATTAAAATTTTTTGTTCAGGGTATTTTTTAATCGCTTTTAGTTTCTCTTGTGTCAGGATTAACTTAGCGTGATCACGAGCAATAATGGCAAGTTGAAACCCTTGTGAAACTAAAATTTTAGCGATAGCTTTACCAATCCCACTCGATCCCCCTGTAATAATCGCAGTTTGCTGCTGAAAACTCATTATTTTTTGCAGTTTAATTTACCTTAGAACGTTGAGCAATTTCTTGTCTAATCGCTGCGAAGGTATTTTCTAGGGTATCTTCATAGACGGAGTAAAACAATCTGCGGTTAATGCTAGATTTAATATCGGGTTCAACAGAAACTTGATGAGAAATCAAAAAAAGATTAGCAGCAAGCGGTTTAATTTGCCAACCTCCTTCTAAGGCTTTTACTTCTCCTTCTACTACCTTAAACTTAAGGCTATTTGGAGGATTTTCTGTCACAACAATTTTCACTCTCGCCCTTCTAGAAACCAATACAAGCTGAAAAAGTTGAACTTGTTCAAATACCTTGCGATTGCCACTGCTTTGCAGAAGTTTACTTTCAATCACATTCGGCATATAGCGTTCAAAGTTATCATAATCAGTTAAAACAGACCAAGCAGCCCTTTGTGTTCCTCTAACAACTACATGGCCCGTATATTGACCATTACTTCCCTTAAGAACAATTTCTCCTTCTTTTTGTTTGGTTTGTTGTAAGACAGAAAACGGCTGCTTATCTGCACCGTTTGCCACAACAGAAAATTCAACAATTGCGGTTGTTGTCAGCGTCAATCCCAACAGCCAAGCCACTAATTTTTTAGATTTTTTGAGTGTTTGATACATAAGCTATTTTTAGGTAAATTGCTGCGTATATTAACAGAAAGTGAACTGTATTAGCCGTCAATCCAATAGCGAGTTCGCTGAAATGGATAGGTTGGCAAGACAACTTTTTGGCGGAAGTAGCCTTGCTCAAAGCCTGACCAGTTAACCTCTACGCCTTGTAGATAAAGTTGAGCTAGCGTGGAAATTAGGGTTGACCAGTGGGTAGATGCGGAGCCGTCAATCGTAACTACTGTGTTATAACTTTTGAAGGGGAGCGTTGTCATCGGTAAAGTGGGTGGCTGTTTAAATTGTTGCCGAAATTGAGGAAATTCTCTTATTTCTCCAGCAAATTTGCTAAAAACAGGAAACTGCAACTGACCAATGGCTATTGCTTTAGCTGCCTCCTTGAAGCTCTGCTGTTGTGCTAACCATCTTAGACTATCTTCTAAAGGAAAAGCTCCGGCAACTGTTGCGGCAACCCATTCTCCAATATCCTCTCCGATAACTGCTGCCGGGACGATCCCCCAAGATTGCCAGAGAATAAATAAAGCATATTCTAAAATAAATAAGCTAATATCCGAGTATTGAGGCGAAGATGGCGGGGCTTGCCAGAGCAATTCGCTTAACGCAATATCTAAAAAATCGGCAATAATGCTGTGACAGTGCTTGATCGCTCTTTGAAAAGTCGGCTGAGTTTGGTAAAGCTGATCAACAAAATTCTCTGCTTGACGGGCACCCGCCGTAAACTCAAAAGCAACTTGCCTAGCGGAACGGCATTGAACCTGTCCTTGAAAAACGCCTTCGGTTGGCTGTCCTGTCAACCAGGTGGCTAGCTGCTGCTGTAATTGAGCAATAGAAGCCGTCACGATCGCCAGACGGTGATTAAAGTGGGAGCGCCCCATATTAGCACTAAAGCACACATCTGCTATAGCGGTCTGGGAATGGGTTGTTAACCAGGTACTGTGTCGAGCCACTAGTGCCTTAAGAGCCGCTTCATTTTTCGCTGAGAGCGTCAGTAGATGGATCGGGCGCTCTGTTGTCTGTTCTCGTATAGCAACGATGGGCGGCGCTTCGGCAACGACGACATGGGCATTAGTCCCACTAAAACCAAAAGAACTCACGCCAGCTATCCTGCGTTGAGTTCCCTTCGGCCAAGGTAAGAGTTGGGTAGGAATATTCAATGGCAAATGCGCCCAATCAATGTGGGGATTGGGTGAGTGAAAATGAATCTGGGGAGGAATCATTTCATGTTGTAGAGACAGTACCACCTTAATCAGGCTAGCAATGCCAGCAGCCGCCTCACAATGACCGATATTCGCCTTGAGTGCCCCCAAAATTAAAGGCTGCTCAGCCGAACGTTCAGTCCCAAAAACGGCCCCTAATGCCCCAATTTCAAGCGGATCGCCTAGCTCTGTGCCGGTACCATGAGTTTCTAGGTAACTAACTTGGTGTGGCTCAATCTGACTATTTGTTAAGGCTTGTTTAATGACGGCTTGTTGAGATAAGCCATTAGGAACCGTTAAGCCACTGGTGCGTCCATCTTGGTTAATAGCTGAGCCATAAAGTAAGGCTAAAATGCGATCGCCTGCTGTGATCGCATCCCGCAGCCGTTTGATCACAACCATACCACAGCCTTCTGAGCGAACAAAACCATTAGCCGTCGCATCGAAGGGTTTGCACCGTCCATCAGGGGACAGCATTCGAGCTTTTGAAAAATTAATACTTATTTCAGGCATAAGAATGCGATTAACACCACCTACTAGAGCTAAATCGCACTCTTGATTGCGAAGGCTAGTGATTGCTAAATGTATCGCCACTAAAGAGGAAGAACAGGCGGTATTGACAGAAAGACTCGGGCCGGTTAAGCCTAACGTATAGGAAATGCGCCCCGATGCTAGACTATGAGTGTTCCCTGTCGTTAGATAAGCATCAATTTCCCAAGGCCCAGACCCTAAATGATGCCAATAATCATTGCCACAAATGCCGATAAAGACCCCGGTGGGACTGCCGTTAAGTCGCTCTGGGGCAATCCCAGCATTTTCTAAGGCTTCCCAAGTGACTTCTAACAGTAACCGTTGCTGCGGATCTAAGCTCATGGCTTCTCGCGGCGCAATACGAAAAAATTGGGCATCAAAGGCTTGTAGGTGAGGAATAAAGCCGCCGTGACGAGTTGTCATTTTTCCAGGAGCGTTGGGATCGCGGTCATAGTAAGTTTCTAAATCCCAGTGTTCGGGGGGAACTTCGCTAATGCTATCTCTGCCGTTTTCCAGCAGATCCCAAAAAGCTTCTGGATCGTCTGCGCCGCCTGGAAAGCGACAACCTAAACCCACGATCGCGATCGGTTCATTTTTGGACTTTTCTAAAGCTTCCAGCTTTTCTTGTAGTTGCTTAAGGGCCAACAAAGCCCTTTTGGTTGGGGATAGTTCTGGGAACTGATCTGCGTCTGCTTGCATAATAACGAATAAGTAGTCGTGCAAATTTAAGCGTTAGTTCGATGAAGTAACTTCGCACTTCTCAATAGCCTGGTTTTCTCTTGCTTATTGCTTTGTTTTTAGCTAAGATTCAAGAAAAATGTCCAATAGCTAAATTGAGCGATGACTAAAGCTTGTTCGTCTGAGTGGGAACCTCTTGCTGTTAGTAATGGAGGCTGTCTACCCGCTACCCCTGATGGAGTGATGACGTTGCCAGAAATTCTGCAACAAGCGGCTCGACAGATGACAGCCAAAAAATTGATTTACTGCGATCGCCACCAGAACATTATCACGCAATCATACAGCGAACTCCTTGAGCAAGCGGCATCAGTTTTAGCAGGACTTCGACAGCTAGGTTTACAACCACAAGATAAGGTTATTTTACTTTTAGACGAGCAGTGCGCTCTACTCACTGCTTTTTGGGGATGTATTTTAGGAGGGTTTGTTCCCATCATTTTAGAAACACCTCCTGCCATGGACGGGATTAATCCTTCCCTCGAAAAACTTAAGCATTTGTGGAAATTTTTAGCAAATCCTTGGTTAATTATCGCTCAAAATCGTCAAGATTTAAGCAATTATCTGCTTCAATCTGGTATTTCTGCTCAATTCGCTATTTTTGAAAATTGCCGCCATCATCCACCCGCTCGCATTTATCATCAACCTCATCGGCAAGACTTGGCCTTTTTTGCCCTGTCTTCTGGTAGTACGGGAACTCCTAAGTGCATTCAACTCACCCATCGCAGTGTCCTAGCGCGTGCGAGAGGAGCGAATGTACTGAACCGCCATCAACCAGAGGATGTGATTCTGAGTTGGTTGCCTTTCGATCACATTGGTAGTCTTGCCGATTGGCATATTCGCTGTGTTTTGTTGGGCTGTAGTGCGATTTATGTGCAGAAAGAGTTTATTTTAAAACGTGTCCTCAATTGGCTAGATTTAATCGCTCAATACCGCGTCACCCACAGTTGGGCCCCGACGTTTGCCTACGCGCTCATTAACGAGCCATTAGCGCAAAATCTGAGACAATCCTGGGATTTATCCTGTGTTGAGTTTCTCCTGTGTGCTGGCGAAATAGTGGCGTTTCCGGTGATGCAGGATTGTCTGGCCAAACTGATGCCCTATGGACTCAAGGCGACGGCACTGCGATCGGCCTTTGGCATGGCAGAATTAGGCTCAGGTATAACTTACTCTCCTCCAGATACTGCTTTGAGCGTTCATTCAGCATTACCGCCCCATTTAGAAGCAATAGAAAACAAAATTCCCCATAAATCGCTGTTTACTAGTTTAGGCGTTCCCATTCCAGGAATTACCCTTCGTATTGTTAACGAGAACCATCAAGTTTTGCCGGAAGGACGGATTGGTTATTTACAGGTTCAAGGAGAAGCCGTCGCCAATGGCTATTACCGACAGCCATCGGCGACTCAAGAGGCTTTTTTAGCCGATGGCTGGTTTCAAACAGGCGATCTGGGCTTTTTACAGCAAGGTCATCTGGTACTGACAGGTCGAGCTAAGGAGATGATCATCATCAATGGCGTGAATTACTACAGCCATGAAATTGAAGCGGTCGTCGAACAAATTGAAGGAGTCTCTGTTTCTTATAGTGCCGCCTGTGGGGTACGCTCAAACGATAGAACAGCCGAACAACTCGCTATCTTCTTCAACAGCGAGTTATCAGATCAACAAGAACGCTTAGCTTTACTCAAAACGATCAGAGAGCAAGTGCTCAGCCAAGTCGGTATCAGTCCTGATTACTTGATTCCTTTAGCCAAAACGGCGATTCCTAAAACTAGTATCGGCAAAATTCAATACGCTTTATTGATTAAAAGTTGGGATGCTGGGGAATTTGAGCTTATTTTAGCGCAGTTAAACCGTCTTTTGCCGTCTCGTCAGCTAGAAAGTCCCGCAGAGATTGAGGCGAAAATTGCTCAGATTTGGCAAACCGTTTTAGGGCAAGAAATTGTTAATTTTCAGGATAATTTCTTTGAATTAGGTGGAAATTCTTTACTGTTAGGTCAAGTCCAACACTGCTTAACAGAAGAATGGGGATTTCAGGTTGCGATCGCAGACTTATTTCGTTACCCAAGTATAGCTGCCCTCACCCAGTTTTTCGCCTCAACTCCACAGGTCGCCCCGCGACGCAAACCCATAACAGAACAACGAGAAGTAGCGGTTATTGGGATGGCTTGTCGGTTTCCTGGTGCTAATAACTTAGCGGAATTTTGGCAAAATCTCTGCGATGGGGTGGAATCCATCACTTTTTTGAGTGAGAGGGAGATCCTTGCGGCTGGAGTCGATGCCGATCTCGTCAAAAATCCCCATTATGTGAAGGCGAGTCCGATGATCGGCGATATCGAGAACTTTGATGCCGCTTTTTGGGGTTATAGTGCCAAAGAAGCCGAATTAATCGATCCCCAACAGCGTCTTATGCTTGAATGTGCCTGGGAAAGTTTAGAAGATGCTGGATACAATCCTTTCACCTATGGAGGGGCAATCGGATTGTACGCGGGGGCTGCCATGAATACTTATGTTCTCAATAATCTCTATCCTAATCGCGATCGCCTAGATGCTAATGATTCGCTGAGTGTTATCTCCCTAGATTCTCTGGGGGGATTTCAAATGATGGTGAGCAATGACAAGGACTATTTAACCACGCGCGTTTCTTATAAACTCAATTTGACTGGTCCGAGTATCAATGTGCAAACCGCCTGTTCAACATCTGCCGCAGCCATTCATTTAGCTTGTCAGAGTCTGCTCAATGGGGAATGTGAAATGGCGATCGCTGGCGGGGTATCGGTCAAAGTGCCTCAAACCATCGGTCACTTGTACCAAGAAGGCATGATTCTCTCTCCCGACGGTCATTGTCGTGCTTTTGATGCCCAAGCTCAGGGGACAATTTTTGGCAGTGGTGTAGGGTTAGTGGTACTTAAACCGCTCGAAGCTGCCCTCAAAGATGGCGATCGCATCTATGCTGTTGTTAAAGGATCGGCCCTCAACAATGATGGTGGGAGTAAAGTCAGCTACTTTGCGCCGAATGGGGAAGGACAAGCAAGAGCGGTTAGTGACGCACTTTTTGCCGCCCAGGTGAACGCGCAAAGCATCGGTTACGTTGAAGCGCATGGAACCGCTACCCCTTTGGGCGATCCGATTGAAATCGCCGGATTGACTCAAGCATTTCGCCTGGATACTTCTCAAATCGGTTACTGTGCGATCGGTTCAGTTAAAACCAATGTCGGTCACTTACAAATTGCTTCAGGGGTGGCAGGATTTATCAAAACTGTTCTCGCGCTCTATCACCAACAACTGCCTGCTTCAATGCATTTTGAACAGCCTAATCCTCAAATTGATTTTGCCCACAGTCCTTTTTACGTTAACACCCACCGACAAGACTGGCCTAGCGGAGTTTCTCCCCGACGAGCAGGCGTTAATTCCCTCGGTATTGGGGGGACGAATGTACATCTTATTTTAGAAGAAGCTCCCGTTACTTCTCCCTTAGATCCTAATCCTTTACTAAGCGATCGCCCAAGGCATTTATTAACCTTCTCAGCTAAGACAGAAAAAGCCTTAAAAGCCCTGATCGGACGTTATCAGACTTTTTTTTCGACTCATCAGGAACTTAATCTGGCTGATGTAGCGTTTACTGCCAATAGCGGACGAACAGCCCTGCCTTATCGCTGTGCTATTGTGGCTCAGGCGATCACGCAAGTACAAACTAACCTAGAAACAGTAAGTACCACCGATGGGTTCTATAGACTTTCTCGTGATCGTCGCCCAAAAATTGCTTTTTTATTTAGTGGGCAAGGGTTACAAAATTTGGCGATAGGATCTGAACTCTATCAAACTCAGCCTATTTTTAGAAAAACCCTGGATGCGTGCGCTGAGATTCTTCATCCCTATCTTGATCGCTCTTTAATCGAGATCCTCTATCCCCAAGCTCACAACGGCAATAGCAAATCGCTGTTAGCATCCTACACGCAACCGGCTTTTTTTGCCATCTCTTACGCGCTTTTTCAATTGTGGAAGTCTTGGGGCATTGAACCCAATGCCGTGATGGGAGACAGTGTGGGGGAAATAGTTGCTGCCTGTGTTGCTGGGGTATTTAGCCTAGAAGATGCCTTAAAACTGGTGGTTTACCAAGGACGATCACGAAGTAGTGCTGCGCGATCGCAGCCAATTTTAGTGAAAAAATGGCCAAATCATCATACCGTCGGTTTTGAGAGCATTATTGCCCAAATAACCTATAATTCCCCACAATTAAACCTAATCGCGAGTCGAACGGGAGATTGGGCAACAGAGGCGATCGCCACGTCTGATTATTGGGGCGAGCAAATGGAGTACTACGGGAAAGCCGATGAAGGCTTGAAAACCTTAAGGCAAGCTGGTTATGAGATTTTTTTAGACTGTAGTCCGCAAGCGGCAATATTAACATTAGGAAAAAGCCTAATAACGGACGAAAATCTGCTTTTACTACCTAGTTTATCCCCCAATACCTCCGATTGGTTAGTCCTGCTAACTAGCCTAAAAGAACTGTACTTAAGCGGTGTAGACGTTGATTGGTTGGGTTTTGACCGAGAATACAACCGTCATCGAGTCAGTTTGCCGACTTATCCTTTTCAGCGTCAACGCTACTGGATTGATCCGCCTGTAACTTCTCCTCAACCGATGTCTGGCCATCCCCTATTAGGCAAACGCCTTGTCTGTCCCTTGAAAACCGTTATTTTTGAGTCTTTATTAACTAAAAATAAGCAAGATTGGCTGAGGGAGCATCAGGTCAATCAGGTTCCCGTGCTGGCGGCGGCGGTTTATGTAGAAATGGCTCTGGCTGCTGGAATAAAGGTTTTAAAATCTTCTGAAATCGCGCTACAAGGAGTTAGTTTTCAACAAGCCTTGCCGTTGTCTGACTCCTCAACCGTGCAAGTGATTGTCACGAAAGACACCCAAGGAGCCACTTTTGAGATTTATAGTACTGCCGATCCCGTCAGCGATCGCTGGACACTGCACAGTGCAGGACAACTCCTCCTTAACCCCTCCCCAGCTTCATCAAACCCCCTCAATTTAGAACAGAAACAGGCACGATTGTGCGAAAAGATGACAGCAGAAGCTTTTTATCAGCAGTGTCAAGAACGGGGTTTAACCTATGGAGTGAGTTTTAAAAGCCTCGTACAACTTTGGCGACAAGGAGGAGAAGCCCTTGGAGAGATTAGATTAGCGCCAGATCTCGTGAGGGAATTGCCTGCTTATTACTTCCATCCTCGATTGCTGGATGCTTGTTGGCAAGTGGTTTTAGCGACACTGCCGCCTGGAACATATTTACCAATTGCCTTTGAGCGGCTGATCCTCTATCGTCCTGTGCAGTCGGGTTTATGGAGTTATGCCAAACTGCGATCCACTGCTCCCTCCGATACTCTCACGGCCGATTTACAAATCTGGGACGAACAAGGACAACTCGTGGCGCAGATCGAAGGATTGACCTCGAAGTGCGTCTCTGTACCTGATTCTTCCACTATTACAGAGCAGGATTGGCTGTATGAAGTGGAATGGCGGCAGAAAGCTCAAGGAGCCACTTCAACCCCTAACCCTCATCAATGGCTAATTTTAGCAGATCAAGGTGGTATTGGAGAGAGCTTAGCAGCGCTTATGCAGTCTAATCAACAGCAGTGTAAGCTCGTTTTTCGAGAGAATGACCTTAACTTCAAGCAATTATTAGCAGAATTAGAGAGCGATCGCTTTAAAGGAGTCATTTATTTATGGAGTTTAGATTTAACTGACGCTCTAGAAAAGGCGATCACACAGGTTCAACTCGGTGATGAGAATGCCAGATTGGACGGTTCCGATTTATCTAATGTCTTAGAAAAGGCGATCGCACAGAGTTGCCAGCCTCTTTTGCGACTTTTTCAAGCCCTAACCGGGCAACCTCGTCAGCTTTGGTTAATCACAAAAGGAACACAAGCAATAGCAAATTCTTACCCTTCTTTATCCGGGATTACTCAATCACCCCTTTGGGGTATGAAGAAAGCCATTGAGCAAGAACATCCTGAGCTAAGCTGTGTTTGTCTCGACTTAGCAACACACCGAACCCAAGAAGCAGCACAAATTTTAGCCTCAGAAATCTGTCATCCTGACGGAGAAACCCAAATTGGTTGGCGCGGACAACAGCGCTATGTTGCCCGATTAGTGCGGTCTTCCGTTCAACTCTATCAGCCTTGCCGCCTCGTAACAACGGCTCAAAAAACCTTAGAAAGCCTAACTTGGCAACCCACTCCGCGCCGCCAACCCAGTGACGATGAAGTCGAGATTGAGGTTAGAGCAACCGGGCTAAATTTCCGGGACGTTCTTAATGGGTTAGGAATGTCTGTTGGAGATGAGCAAGAATTAGGACTCGAATGTGCTGGGGAAGTGGTAGCAGTTGGGGCGGGAGTTGAGGGCTTACAAGTCGGCGATCGCGTGATGGGACTAGCGATCGGCAGTTTTAGTCAATATGTAACCATCCCAGCCGCTTGGATGATAACTCTCCCCGATACTTTAAGTTTTGAGGCATCTGCCACGATTCCAGGTGCTTTTCTAACGGCCTACTATACTTTAGTCCATCTGGCGCAATTAAAACCAGGCGATCGCGTTTTAATTCATGCGGCAGCAGGTGGCGTGGGACTGGCGGCAGTTCAACTGGCTCAACAGATCGGGGCAGAAGTCTTTGCGACTGCTTCTGCTAGTAAGTGGGAGTTTTTGCAGGCTTTAGGCGTTAAAAAGGTCATGAATTCTCGAAGTTTGACTTTTGCCGACGAAATCGCCCAAATGACTCCAGGCATTGATGTCGTTCTCAATTGTCTCAGTGGGGAGTTTATGGCGAAAAGTTTGTCAGTTTTGCGTCCTCATGGTTGTTTTTTAGAAATTGGCAAGCAAGGTATCTGGACAGCAGAACAAGTGGCGCAAGTCAGGCCGGATATTGACTATTTTTGCTGTGATTTATTAACAGTTGCCCAAACCAAGCCGGATTTGATTCAATCCATGCTGCAAACCCTGATGGTGCAAATAAGAGCGGGAACGCTGCAACCCATTCCCTATCAGGTGTTTACTCACGCTAAGGTAAAAGACGCTTTTCGCACGCTACAGCAAGCCAAGCACATTGGCAAAATTGTGGTGTCTGGGCGTTCTAACACGCTCTGTCGTGCGGAGGGCAGTTATTTAATTACAGGTGGTTTCGGAGATATCGGCCTGCGCTTAGCTGAATGGTTAGCGGAAAAAGGGGCAAAACATCTCATTTTAGTGGGGCGCAACGCTCCGACCCTCAGTTCTCGTCACATTCTTCAACAACTGACGGCAAAAGGCGTTAACCTTTTGACCTTAAAAGCCGATGTGACTTGTTTTGCTGAGGTAGCTGAGCTATTTGAGCAGCGATCGCGCTCTCAATTTCCGCCCCTGCGCGGTATTATTCATGCAGCAGGGGTACTCGCTGATGGACGACTCCGACAACAGTCATGGGAACAGTTTGAGCAGGTTATGGCTCCCAAAGTCCAAGGAGCTTGGAATCTTCACTGGCTGACGCAACAAGAACCCCTCGATTTTTTCGTCTCGTTTTCCTCGGTTGCCAGTTTGCTGGGTTCCGCCGGACAAGTCAACTATTGCGCGGCGAATGCCTTCCTCGATTCTCTAGCTCATGCGCGTCAAGGGATGGCAATGCCTGCCTTGAGTATTAACTGGGGAGCTTGGGGCCAAATTGGCATGGCGGCTAAATCTCCCGCGCTCCGACAGAGTATTTCAGGCATGGAAACCATCGAACCCTCGCAAGCCTTAATGATTTTGGAACAATTGATCGCAAGTTCCGTGTCTCAAATAGGAGTTGTGCCGATCAATTGGACTGAGTATCGTTCCCTAACCTCGCCATTTTTGGCAGATTTAATTAATAATATTGCTAGAAATCCCTCAGAAGTCCACCCAGCAGTGACATTACCGCATTGGGAAACCGTGGCACCGTCTTTGCGAAAAGACTACTTGATTGCTCATGTGTTGTCTCAAGTGGCAGCCGTTCTCGGCTTAAATACTTTCGATGCGTTAGATCCAAACCAAGGATTTTCTGAACTAGGAATAGATTCTTTAGGTGCGATCGAACTGAGCAATCGACTCCAGACGAGTTTAAACAATTCGTTGCCTTCAACCTTAACTTTTGACTATCCAACCGTCAGTCAATTAGCCAATTATCTAGCGGAAAAATTATTTGCCGTTGGGCGAGAAGAAACGCCCAGCGAATTGGTTTCAGTCTCAGAGAGGGAAGCTGTACAACAGCTAACAGAGGCAGAAGCAGAAGCTTTACTGCTATATGAGCTAGAAAATTTGCAATTGTAAACTATTTTAAAGCTAAATTACTGATGATAAAAGTTAATACAAGGCCTGTTCTCTGTAACAACTCCCGATGCTGACTCAAAGATTAGAGCGCGAGGCTTCCCGCGATTTAGCTAAAAAATAGTCATTTATTTTGCACAGGCACTTATGTCATTAGAACCCATTGCCATCATCGGTATCGGCTGTCGTTTTCCCCAAGCGGATTGCCCGCAAGCTTTTTGGAGACTATTGCAGGAGGGAATTGATGCCGTTAGTGAAGTTCCCTCTTCCCGTTGGAATATTGATGCTTATTATGACCCCGATCCGACGAAGCTTGATAAAACCAATGCGCGTTGGGGAGGATTTTTAGAACAGATCGATGGCTTCGATCCGCAATTTTTCGGCATTGCACCGAGGGAAGTTCCCTCAATGGATCCTCAACAGCGACTCATTTTAGAAGTCGCTTGGGAAGCTTTAGAAGATGGGGGACAAATTCCAGCCCAATTGGCAGGAACTTCTACTGGCGTTTTCGTTGGCATTAGCACTCATGAGTATTCAGTTTTGCTCTGGCAGAAACCGATTAACGATCCCTACGGCACGACGGGAACGGCTAACTCGATTGCCGCTAATCGGATTTCCTATAGCTTGGATTTAAAAGGGCCAAGTTTGGCAGTCGATACCGCCTGTTCTTCCTCTTTGGTGGCGGTTCATCTCGCTTGTCAGAGCCTTTGGCGAGGGGAATCGTGTTTAGCGTTAGCTGGGGGGGTTAATGTCTTGCTGTTGCCGTTTGGCACGATTGGGTTGACCAAAGGCGGCTATCTGTCGGGAGATGGTCGCTGTAAAAGCTTTGATGAGCGAGCTAATGGCTATGTCCGCAGTGAAGGAGCCGGGATGGTGGTGCTGAAACCTCTGAGCGCGGCACAAGCAGATGGCGATCCGATTTATGCTGTGATTCGAGGCAGTGCTGTCAATCAAGATGGTCGCACAGAAGGGATGGCAGCCCCTAATCGGGACTCTCAAATTGCGGTTTTACGAGAAGCTTACCGACAAGCAGGCATCAAACCCAGCCAAGTTCAGTATATTGAAGCGCATGGAACAGGAACCCAAGTCGGCGATCGCCTTGAATTAGAAGCTCTTGGTGTTGTTTTAGGGGAAGCTCGTTCACCCGCAGATAGTTGCTTGATCGGTTCAGTCAAAACGAATATCGGTCACTTGGAAGCCGCCGCCGGGATTGCAGGTTTGATTAAAATGGCTCTATCCCTCAAATATCAACAGATTCCAGCGAGTTTGCATTTTCGAGAAGCGAATCGGGCAGTTGATTTAACGCAATTGTCTTTACAGGTACAGCAGAGGTTAATTCCTTGGCCAAACCGTGGGGGAACCAGAAGAGCAGGCGTTAATTCCTTTGGTTTCGGGGGAACTAATGCCCATATTGTCCTCGAAGAAGCTCCTCGCGACCCTGATGAAGCCAAACCGCTAGTCACGCAAGATCGTCCAAGGCATTTGTTGACACTTTCAGCGAAAAGCGAAACCGCTCTTAAAGCCTTAGCCCTAAGCTATCAAACCTTTTTAGAATCCCATCCGCTTACCTCAATAGCTGATGTGTGTTTTAGTGCCAATACCCGACGCTCTCTTTTTAACCACCGTCTCGTCCTGATAGCCCAAGAAAAAGAGCAATTTGCCGAATTTTTAGGAGAATTTGGCCAAAAAACGCTTTCCCATCCCAATTCTCAAGCCCCGATCTCAAATTGGCAATATAACAAACTTGCTGAATCCCCCTCCCGACACATTGCTTTTTTATTTACCGGACAAGGTTCTCAATTAGCTAATATGGGGCGGGAACTCTACGAAACCCAACCGTTATTTAAAGAAATTATTAATCGCTGTGCAGACATTTTAAAAGATTACCTTGATCTTTCCTTAATCGATCTGCTCTATCCTGCTAGCGATGAACTTGCCGCTTGTATTCACCAAACAGCCTATACTCAACCGGCTCTTTTTGCTCTTGAATATGCTCTAGCACAGTTGTGGATGGCTTGGGGGATTGTTCCAGTAGTGGTAATGGGTCATAGTTTAGGGGAGTATGTCGCCGCTTGTCTGGCAGGTGTGTTTAGCTTAGAAGACGCTTTGCGATTAGTCGCCCAACGCGGCAAATTGATACAATCACTCCCGGCTGAGGGGGCGATGGTGGCGGTTTTAACCGATGCCGCTACTGTTCGGCAGGCGATCGCCTCTTTCCCCGACACGCTCTCGATTGCGGCGCACAACGGCCCGCAAAGTTGGGTATTATCGGGGGAGAAAATAGCGATCGCCTCTGTCACCACTCAATTGAACGCGCAAGGGGTTAAAACGATTCCTCTACCCGTTTCTCATGCCTTCCATTCTCCCCTATTGCAGCCAATATTAGCCGAATTTAGGCGAATTGCTTCAGAAATTACCTACCATCCACCGCGCCTAACTTTAATTGCCAATCTCACTGGAGAAGCGATCGCTGACGAGATGGCAACGCCTGAATACTGGTGTCTGCACCTACGTCATACTGTCAGGTTTGCTGATAGCGTCGAGACTTTACAAAAATATGGCTGTGATGTTTTGCTCGAAATTGGAGCCCAACCCGTTCTTTTAGGCATGGGGCAAGCTATCTGGGCATCAGATGCTCTCTTGCCAACGCCGCTATGGTTGCCTAGTTTACGCTCAGGTTGTTCTGACTGGCAACAATTACTGCACAGTCTGGGAGAACTTTATCTGGCGGGTGTGTCAATTGATTGGGCGAGTTTTGAAACGGGCGGAACCTCAAATTTACCCTATTATCCCCGCCGTTTTCTGCATTTACCGACTTACCCTTTTCAGCGTCAACGCTATTGGTGGGAAGGTTACAATCTCCTTCAAACTTCAACTGACGTTAACTTGCTTGCTCATCCTTTATTGGGGCAACGATTAGCTTCAAATAGTGGTGAGGGCATCTGTTTTCAAACTCAAATTAGTGCGACTTCCCCCGCTTACCTGCAAGATCATTGCTGGGATGACACCCCCCTTTTTCCTGCCTCAGCCTATCTAGAAATGGCTCTGGCAGCAGGAAAACAGCTTTTTCCTCAGTCAGCCATTGGGTTAGAAACTATCCAAATTGATCGCCCCCTGTTTTTGCCCTTGGGAACCACATCTCCCCTCCAAATCACCCTCACTGCCGAATCTGCTGATCGCTATCAGTTTCAAATCAGCAATCCAACCCACAAAATTAGCCATGTTCAAGGAAAAATTCGGCTTGGCCAGCCTAGTTTTCGTAATTTAATGAGTTTGCTCCAAGCACAACAGCAATGCACTCAACCGCTATCAGTCAGTGAACACTATCAGCAATGTCAAAAGCAAGGACTTGTCTATGGTGCGGCTTTTCAAGGCATTCAAAAACTCTGGCGGGGTGTTGGGCAAGCATTAGGCTGGATTCAGTTGCCAGCGTCGTTAGTGCCAGAAGCCTATCAGATTCATCCCGCGTTGCTAGATGCTGCTTGGCAGGTTTTGGGGGCTATTTTAGCCGATGAAAGGACAGATCAGACTTTTTTGCCGATTGGGATAGATCGTTTCACTTTAATTGAGTCTTTTTCTGGTAGTTTGTGGAGTTATGGCTCTCTTCAATCTCGCGGCAATACCCTCAAGGCTAATTTTCAGTTTTGGGATGAGCAAGGGCAGTTGATTGGGGAGATTCAAGGCTTTACGCTACGAGCGATCGCACGTCAATTCCTTTCCCCAGCCTCAGAAGCGAGCAGCCTTCTGACGGATCTCAAAAAAACACCGACGATTGCCAATTCATCTCTTTCTCAAGCCGCAGAATCAAGTCAGGCTAACTTATTTTATCAAGTCGTTTGGCAACCGAGCAAGAGAAAGACGGCAGCAACGGTTAAATTATCCCATTGGTTGATTTTTGCTGATAAAGCTGGTTTAGGCGTAAAGTTAGCCGAAAGCTTGAGGAAACAAGGTGATCGCACTCTATTGGTTTTTCCGGCTCAATCCTATGAAAAATTGGCGGCGGGTTACCAACTCAATCCCACGCAACCAGCAGATTTTGAGCAATTATTCCAAGATCTTCAAGAAAACTTGTTTATTTGTGATGGTATTATTCATCTTTGGGGAGCAACGCCTGAAAAATCCATCAATTTCGCCAATTTACAAGCCGCGCAACGGTTGGGCTGTGGTAGTGTCATCTATTTAATTCAAGCTCTCTCTCAGTTGCCTCCTCAGAAGTGTCCTCATTTATGGCTAGTGACAAGAGCGACTCAAGCGATTACAGATCATCAAAAAAGCGTGATCGCGCAGCGCCACTTCGTGATCGCGCCTCAACAAGGAAGTCTTTGGGGGCTAAGACAAGTTATTACCCTAGAACATCCCGATTTAGCTTGTACTTGTCTTGATTTCGAGGCTGAACTCGCCTTAGAAGATGAGCAAATTTTACTGGCGGAGGTACGCTCTCCTGATGGAGAAGATCAAATCGCCTACCGCCAAGGAAACCGTTATGTCCCTCGATTGTTACCGGCACAAGCCGCATCCCCACTAAATCAGCTAATTCAACTAAAAATTGACCAATATGGCAGCCTAGATCGCCTGAAGCTCGTTCCTTTATTGCGCTGCTCCCCTGCTGCCGATGAAGTCGAAATTCAAGTGCAAGCGGCTGGGGTGAATTTTCGCGATGTCCTCAATGCGCTGGGGATGCTGCAAGCCTATTTAGAGCAGATGGGATTGACAGATGCCACAGCGATTCCGTTTGGGGGAGAATGTGCTGGCACCATTGTCGCGCGAGGCGAAGCGGTGACAGATTTACAAGTGGGGGATGAAGTGGTTGCGGCGTTTGCCCTGGGAAGTTTAGCCAGTTATGTTCGAGTCAAAGCATCTTTTGTGGTTCCTAAACCTAAATTCCTGAGTTTTACGGAAGCAGCCACCATTCCTAGCACTTTTTTGACGGCTTACTATGGCTTACATTATCTGGCTAAAATCAAAGCCGGCGATCGCGTTTTAATTCATGCCGCCGCCGGTGGGGTAGGACAAGCGGCTGTACAGTTAGCGCAACAAGTGGGGGCAGAAGTTTTTGCAACAGCTAGTCCTCCTAAATGGGACACTCTGAAATCACAGGGGATTGAGCATATTTTTAACTCGCGGACGCTGGCTTTTGCTCACGAGATTTTAGCGCAGACTGAAGGGCAAGGAGTTGATGTCGTTCTCAATAGCCTCAATGGCGATTTTATGGCTAAAAGTTTGGAACTTCTAGCGGCTGGCGGTCGATTTGTGGAAATTGGAAAAATTGGCGTTTGGGACACTGAGCAAGTAAGGCAAAAACGCGCTGATATTACTTACTTTATCTTCGATTTACTCGATCTCGCTCAGCAACAGCCCGGTTTAATCACGGCGATGCTAACACAACTCATGCAGGCATTTACCCAAGGGCGTTTAAAACCCTTGCCCGCTACGGTGTTTCCGATTGAGGAGTCGGTGTCAGCTTTCCGCTATATGGCAGGAGCAAAACATATTGGTAAAGTCGTCATTTCTCTCCCCTCACCCTCTGTGTCGATTCGCTCGGATGCTACTTATTTAATCACTGGGGGATGGGGAGCATTAGGGCTACAAGTCGCTCAATGGATGACTCAACAAGGGGCAAAGCACCTGATTCTCACTGGGCGGAGTGAGCCTTCATCCCAAGCGGCAGCCGTCATTAATCGATTAGAACAAGCAGGTACGCAGGTTAGAACAGTCAAAACGGATGTAGCTAATCCCTCGGCAGTCAATCGCTTGTTAGCCTCCCAACGGCGCAAAAAGACTGAACCACCGTTAAGAGGAATTATTCATGCGGCTGGTGTTCTCGATGATGGAATTCTCCTCAAACAGTCGTGGCAACGCTTTGACGCTGTCATGCAGCCTAAAGTGGCTGGGACCTGGAACCTGCACGCGGCAACTCAAGATTGTTCTTTAGACTTTTTTGTGTGTTTTTCATCGATGGTAGCTTGCTTAGGTTCTTTTGGGCAGGGGAATTATGGAGCGGCTAATAGCTTTATGGATACCTTGATGCACTATCGCCGTTGTTTAGGCTTGCCAGGATTGAGTATTAATTGGGGCCCTTGGGCTGAAACCGGTATGGCAAGCGCGTTAGAGGAACAATGGAAGGCTCAAGGCATTATGCCCCTTCCCCCCGATGAAGGATTAAAGATTTTAGAACAGCTATTAGCGCAAGACGTAACACAGATTGGGGTGTTGCTAGTCAATTGGGAGCAGTTTTTAGCTAAATTTCCCCATAAATCGCCTTTTTTTGGGTTACTTAAGCCAATCGCTCAAGAAACGGAGATTGAGCCAAACCTCTTCCCAAGACAGCAACCTAAAGTTCTGCAAACTTTAGCCTCTCTTTCTCCCCAAGCGCAAAAAAGTCAGTTAGGGGAATATTTGCAAGCGCAAATTGCCAGGGTTTTAGGGTTCAATTCGGCTGAAAGTATCGATTCTCAGCAGGATTTTGCTGATTATGGGCTGGATTCCCTGATGGCAGTCGAGTTTAAAAATAATTTACAAGCCGATTTAGGAATTTCTTTAACGGCGAATGTGGCGTTTGATTATTCGACGATCGCCTTACTAACAGACTATCTGTTGCAGGAGATTTTGGGCAAGACAGCAGAAGAAATGCCACTATCGCCAGCCATCAGTGAACCGGTTTTGCCGATCAATTTCATTGAAGAAGACTGGACGAAGAGAGTAGGAGAAGAAAGGAACGGAAAGCTGGAGATTCTGACTTTTTTAGAGGATTTGTCCGAAATTCCCAGACATTTTTATCAATTCAATCTTTCTAGTGAGTATTTGGCCTTAAAACAGGATTTAGAAACCGCCGGACAAATTGGCAATCCCTTTTTTATGCCTTACACGGGGGTTGCTAACCATCTGATTAGAATTGGTGGTCAGGAATTGATCAATTATGCCAGTTACAATTATTTAGGGCTATCAGGGAGTGCTGTGGTGTGCCAAGCGGCTCAGGCGGCGATCGCCAGTTATGGGACTTCTGTTTCAGCCAGTCGGGTGCTATCGGGCGAAATTCCTTTACATCGAGAGCTAGAACGAGCGATTGCCAATTTTTTAGGGACAGAAGATTGTATTGTCTATATTGGTGGGCATACGACCAATGTAACTACAATTGGGCATTTGTTTGGCAAAAACGATCTCATTGTTTACGATGCTCTGAGTCACAATAGCATTCGCCAGGGCTGTTTACTCTCACGTGCCAAAATGATTGAATTTCCTCACAATGATTGGCAAACTTTAGAACAACTTTTACAACAGCATCGTCTTAACTATGAGAAAGTGCTAATCGCTGTTGAAGGAATCTACAGTGCTGAAGGAGATATCGCACCTTTACCTCGCTTGATTGACCTCAAAAAACGATATAAAACCTTTTTAATGGTGGATGAAGCGCATTCAATCGGTGTTTTAGGCGATTCTGGCCGAGGCATTGGAGAACATTTCGGGGCGGCTCCTACCGATGTCGATTTGTGGATGGGAACACTCAGTAAATCTTTGGCAAGTTGTGGCGGTTACATTGCCGCGTCTGAGACTTTGGTTGAGTATTTAAAATATACGGCTCCTGGTTTTGTTTTTAGTGTCGGAATTTCTCCGGCAAACACGGCTGCTGCTTTAGCTGCCCTTCAACAGATCCAAGCTGAACCTCAACGGGTTAAACGTTTACGTGATCGCGCTAAACTGTTTCTAACGTTAGCCCAAAATTTAGGACTCAATACAGGAGTCAGCCAAGGGGCATCTATCATCCCGATTATTGTCGGTGAACCTCGGCGAGCCGTTGAGTTGTGTAATGCGCTTTTTGAGCAAGGAATTAATGTTCAGCCAATGGTTTATCCTTCTGTTCCTTATGATGCTGCTCGATTACGTTTTTTCATCACTTGTGATCATACAGAGGCGCAAATTCACTTAACATTAGAAAAGCTGATTGGGCTGGTTTGAAAAATTTTATTAATTGATCTTTTGAGGTTAATATGAATCAGTCTAAAAAATATGATGCTATTATTATAGGGGGCGGCTTTTTTGGGTGTAAAGTTGCGATATATTTAAAAAAGTATTTAAAAAATATTATCATTTTGGAAAAAGAAGCAGATCTGTTACAACGCGCTTCTTATGCTAACCAAGCTAGAGTACATCATGGCTATCACTATCCTCGCAGTATTTTAACAGCATGGCGTTCTAAAATTAATTTTCCTAAGTTTGTTAATGAGTATCGAGAGTGTATTTTTAGTGATTTTACTAACTATTACGCAATTGGTAAAAAATTTTCCAAAATTAATCTTTCTCAATTTAAAAATTTTTGTAAATTGATTGCCATTCCTCTTACTCCCGCCCAACCCTCAATTAAAAACCTTTTTAATAGTCATTTAATTGAAGAAGTTTTTTATACAAAAGAATATGTTTTTGACGCGCTGAAACTTAAAAACAGGATTTATGAAGAACTAGAAAGTGCCGCGATCGAAGTTAAACTACAGACCGAAGCGACTCACTTAGATTATCGTGCTGATTCTCAAGAGATAGAAATAATCTTAAATTCTAAAATAGGACTTTCTTCGCTTAAAACAAAATATATTTTTAATTGTACTTACTCATCTCTCAATAGAATATTGTCAGCTTCTGATTTGCCGATTATTCCTCTAAAGCACGAATTTGCAGAAATGGCACTGGTTGACGTTCCTCCTCTTTTAAAAAATTTGGGAATTACCGTCATGTGCGGGCCTTTTTTTTCACTGATGCCTTTTCCGTCTCAACACCTTCACACGCTCAGTCATGTACGCTATACTCCTACTTATTATTGGCAGGATACTGCTTCCTGTGTCAGTTCGACTGAGCAAATCTATCATCAGTACAAGCCTCAGACAAATTATCCTTATATGATTCGAGATGGAACCCGGTATTTATCGATTCTTCAAGATTGTGTGTATATTAATTCTCTTTGGGTAATCAAAACTACTTTACCTCAAAGTGAAGTAGATGACAGCCGACCTATCCTTTTTAACAGAAACCCAAGTCTACCTAATTTAATCAGTGTTTTGGGTGGAAAAATTGATAACGTTTATGATATTCCTGCCGAACTGCAATTTTTGCAAAATGAGGATATGATCGCTTAATGGTTAGCTTTGATTGTTTTATCTCTGTTATAGTTCCACTTTATAACGATGCTCAAATTATCGAAGCGTTTGTGAGCGAGATTATTGAAATCTTAAAAACTAATTATATTTTTTATGAATTGATTCTCATCAATGATGGCTCAGAAGACAACACAGCACAACAAGTCACTTCCCTGTTAAAAAAATACGCAGGCATTAGACTTATTAATCTTTCTCGACATTTTGGTACAGAAGTTGCTATTTCTTCTGGACTCGATTCGGCGATTGGAGATTTTATAATCATCATGTTAGGTTCTTGCGATCCACCCCAGTTAATTCCTAGCTTAATCCAAGAGTGCAGAGCAGGACAAGATATTTTAATGGGTGTACTGCCAAATCGTTCAGGAGAACCCTTCTGGACAAGAATAGGAACTAATCTATTTTATGGATGCTGTCAAACAGTGTTTAAAATTCCCTTAACGAAAAATGCCACCTATTTTTGTGTAATTAGTCGTCAAGTTTCTAATGCGATTACTCAAGCTCAAGATAAAAATTGTTACTTGCGTCTCCTAAGTGCTTATGTTGGATACAAAAGTAAAACTTTTGTTTATAAGCCTATTAAAAGATATAAAAGAGTTAAATCAAGAAGTTTGATAGCTTCTTTTAATTTAGGGTTACAGATTATTTTTATGAACTCTGTTCATCCACTCCGATTAGCGAGCTACCTAAGTCTATTGGCAAGTTTATTTAATTTATTATATATGATTTATATTGTGTTGGTTTATCTTGTCAAAAAAAAAGTTGCTGAAGGCTGGGTAACATTATCCATGCAAAATGCTATCATGTTTTTTTTTATATCAATTATTTTAGCAATTTTGTGTGAATATGTGGGTTTAATGTTTGTTAAATCAAGAGGCTGGGAAAACTATTATATTTCTGATGAAAAAAATAGCTCTGTTTTAATCACTGAGCAAGATCGGCATAATATTGTTCATGATTCAAAAGACATTAAACTTTAGTCAAAAAAATGATGAGTTCTGACCCTTTATTGCACCTTTCTAAATCTTGGCAAATACCGGATTACAGCCTGAAAGAGTTATCGCCTAAAAAAAGCCTTTTTTGTGTTTGTATTTTTGTTATTAATGAAGGTGAGAAAATTAGAAACCAATTAATAAATATGCAAACAATTTCCCAAATAATCGATGTCATTATTGCTGATGGCGGCAGTACAGATGGTTCACTAGCTTTAGATTTTCTTAAAAGTGTTTCCGTTCGTACTTTATTAACCAAAAAAAGTCAAGGCAAATTAAGTACTCAAATGCGAATGGCATTCGCTTATGCTTTACAAGAAAACTATCAAGGCATTATTACTATTGATGGCAACAATAAAGATGATCCGATGGCTATTCCTAGCTTTGTTAAAACATTAGAAGAAGGATTCGATCATGTTCAAGGATCGCGTTTTATTGAGGGAGGACAAGCGATTAATACTCCTTGGGAACGCTATTTAGCAGTGCGCCTAATTCATGCTCCTTTAGTTAGTCTTATTGCTGGTTTTTCTTATACAGATACTACTAATGGGTTTCGTGCTTACAGTCGCAAGTTTTTACTTGATCCTTTAGTTAATCCATTTAGAGAGGTTTTTGTAGGTTATGAGTTACATTACTACTTGGCAATTAGAGCAGCGAACTTAGGTTATCAAATTAAGGAGTTACCTGTTACAAGACGCTATCCCAAACAAGGACACACACCGACCAAAATTAGTCCAATTAAGGGAAATTTTTTAGTTCTATCAACGCTTTTAAAAGCTTGTTTTCACCAATTCAATCCACCTAAAAACTTATGAAAATTAAAAAAATATTTTCTTTTTTTTATAAAAATTTAGTATTAGTTGCTTTAACTTCTACGACTTTATGTATTTTACTTTATGCTAGCTACTATCGTTTTAATTTAGATTATAAGCCTTATAATGGTGTTTTTCAGACTTTTAATTTAGTGCGTAGAATTCTACTAGGAGAACTTCCAGGACGCGATTTTAATCCTTATATTGGTTTAGGTCCAACTTATCTTAGTACTTCGCTTACTTATCTTTTAGGAGGGAACTTTGCAGCTTTGCAATTTAGTATACACTTAATCACATTAACTTTACACGCGATCGCTTTATTACTTTTATATTTTTTATCTGGCTTTAGTCTGAAACAATCAATTATTGCTTCTTCAGTAATGGTGATTATTCTTTCCTTTATTACTAAGCAATTTTCCTTAATTAATGAAGTCGCTGGGCCTGGCACTAGCAATCTTAATCTTCGTAGTGCTTTACCTTTTTTGACAAGTTTAATTTTATTGTATTTTTTTAGATTTTTTGCTAATCGACTAACAATTTTATGTCTACTAGTAGGCTGCTTAATTGGGGTTCAACCGCTTTGGTCTAATGATTATGGTTTACCTTCTACTCTTAGCTTAATTATAATATTTATAATTTATTTGACTAAACAAAAGGCTAAAAATATATTATTTAAAATTTTAGTCATTTTTATTTCGGCTTTAACTACTTTTGAATTAGTTGGCAATATTCTAACAGGCGCAAACTTAACTCATTGGCTAGAAAGCAATTTTAGTGGTGTAGCAAACGATCAATTTTGGTATTTTCTTTGGTTTAAATATAATAATAAAATATTTGATTTAAACCAACTTTTCTTTAACCCTCTTTTTTGTTTTTATTTTTTAATATTTGTCACGGCAGTTTTTATTATTGCTTTTGATATTTTTTACAGTAAAAGTTATTTAAAACATTTAATCCTTTTATACATTAGCATCACTGTTTTTATGGCTGGCATCCTTTCTTCAGTTGGTGGAACAGTTAGTTTTAGATATTATTTATTAGGTATTATTACCAGTTTTTTTATTGTCCCTTTATCTATTTCGTTATTACTAACAAAGAAAAATTATACTTTTTTAAAAATTGAGTATGTTACGCCATCTTTTTTCTTATTTTTACTCATTTTTTATAGTGTAGCTCCTCTCATTCATATGACGAATTATTCTATTTTTCTTTTCCTGAATCAACAGAACTTTTTTCGAGTTGAAGAATTAGGTGGATGGCTACCAAATATCTGGAAAGATAGTATTCAAACTGCTCGAAAAATCAAAGAAGAGCTTAAAACTGAATTACCCAAACAAAAAATGCTATCTACCTATTCTTCTGGAATGGATGTCATTATTGGCGCAATTAATCCTACTAACATCGATTATATTATTCATGCTTTAGGCGATAAAGCGCGAAAGCAATATCTTAGTAATTTTAAAACGTTTCAGCCTCAATATATTACCACTTTACGCGAAGATTATTCTTCCTGGGAAACTTGGAACCGTCGAGTTAATTGGTGGTTTTATCGAGAGATTTTAAAAAACTATCAGCTCGTTAATTCAACGTTTTACAATTTAATTTGGCAACGGTTAAAGCAACCAATTCCTCTTAATTCTAAAGTGGCGATGTGTCAGATTACTCAACTAACTAATAATCAAGTAATACTGGCAATAAAAACCGAAAAAAGTTTTCAAAATAACTCTCAAGTTTATTATATAGATCTCGAATTGAACTACCATCTAGTTATTCAACCAACGTTAGTTCCGTTGATTGGAAAACGTGGCTTAGTGAATATTATTGAAAAAGAAACTGCCTCAAAATATTCGATTGGCAAAGTGGGTAATCATCGTTATGGAATGCCGCCTAGTCATCATTCCTGGCATATCCCCGTTGAGCATCAAATAGGAACTATTTCCACGATAGAACTCAAAGGATATCCTGAAAAACGCGCTAAGCTGATAGTAAAGTCATGCCAAGCTCAGTTACTAGCACCAATAGAGCGTTTTGTCCTCATTCGTCGTATAATACCAGCTAATGTCAGCAATGCTAATTGGAAAAATGGCATTTCACTCAACAATCTTCAAAGAGATAATACTCAAGTAATGATGAGTGATAGCAACCTCTTAACTCAACTTTATCCTGGCATGAACATAACGTTTTTAAAAAGTGGAAAACGTCAAATTATTGAAATTAATGATAACCAAATTAAAGTGACAGGAACACCTCTCGATCCTATCGCTGATGGTTATCCTTATCCTCTTACTATCAAATTGCGTTAAACTGATGAATACTGCGTTGATTGGCCATACAGGATTTGTGGGAAGTAATTTAATACTTCAACGGCAATTTGAAGCCTGTTATAACTCACTTAATATAGAAAGTATTGTTGGAGAAAATTTTGACTTAGTGATCTGCGCTGGTGCTCCGGCCGTTAAATGGTTGGCAAATCAAAACCCAATTCAGGATTGGAAAAATTTGCAGCGTTTAATGAATTGCTTACAACAAATATCTGCCAAAAAATTTATTTTAATCTCGACAGTGGATGTATATGCTAAGCCAGTCGCTGTTAACGAAGATACTCCAATTGACACAACCCATTTACATCCCTATGGTTATCATCGGCACGAATTAGAGCGATTTGTCCAAGTTCGATTTGATTCATTAATTGTTCGCTTACCGGGTCTTTTTGGCAATGGCTTAAAAAAGAATATTATTTATGATTTT
>JBGTNM010000179.1:0-1567 GCA_041743025.1 Microcystaceae cyanobacterium | reverse complement strand
AAAAGATCGTCGTCACGAAGCAGAACATTACAGCCAAGCCGTTTACAAAGGACATTATTTACCATCAGTTGATATTTTAATTCCCACCTACAATGAACCCGCTTTCATTTTGAAACGAACGATTATCGGCTGTCAAGCCATTGAATATCCTCACAAAAAGATTTATTTACTTGATGATACAAAAAGACCTGAGATCAAACGATTAGCAGAAAGTCTAAATTGTCATTACATCGCTCGTCCAGATAATCATTATGCTAAAGCAGGTAACTTAAATTATACGATTCCTCAAACTCAAGGTGAGTTAATTGCTATCTTTGATGCTGACTTTATTCCAACTAAAAACTTTTTAAATCGGACAGTAGGTTTTTTTCAAAATGACAAAATTGCACTGGTGCAAACACCCCAGAGCTTTTATAATCCTGATCCGATTTCGAGAAATTTAGGAGTAGAAAAATGGTTTATTCCTGAAGAAGAACTATTTTATCGACACGTACAGCTTTTAAAAGATAGTGCTAAAAGTGTTGTTTGTGCGGGAACTTCTTTTGTTGTTCGACGCAGTGCTTTAAAAGAAGTTGGTTATTTTACAACAGAATCAATTAGTGAAGATTATTTTACAGGAATTCGTTTATCTGCTAAAGGATATGAACTGGTTTATCTCAATGAAAAATTAAGTGCAGGGTTAGCAGCCGAGAGTATTTCTGCTCATGTTTCCCAAAGATTACGTTGGGGAAGAGGAACTTTACAAGCCTTTTTTATTAAGTCTAATCCTTTAACGATTCCAGGTTTAAATCTTCAGCAGCGACTTGGACATTTAGAAGGATTATTATCGTGGTTTTCTGTGATTACTCGGCTCATTTTCTTTTTGATGCCCATTTCTTATGCTCTTTCTGGGATTATTCCAGTTCAAGCTTCATACTTAGAAGCGATTTATATTTTTCTTCCTTATTATCTGATTCACTTTAGTGTATATCATTGGCTCAATTATCGATCTCGAACGATTGTTATTTCTGATGTTGCCGCTTTGGTTTCGGGTATTCCCATTGCAATTACTATTTTTCAGGTGATGTTTAAACCTTTTAAAAAAGGATTTAGAGTAACCCCAAAAGGAATCTCTCGTAGTCAATATATTTACAATTGGCAACTGGCTATACCTTTAATGATTTTATGGCTTGCTACAGGATTAAGCGCGTGTATTTATCTGAAAAAAATTAGCGAAATGTCCTTTAATGCTCAGTTGGGTTTATTTTGGAGTATGCAAAATTTAATTTCAATTAGTGTTGCTTTATTCGCTTTATTAGATGCTCCTAAACCTGATCAGAATGAATGGTTTTCTTTAAACTATTCAGTTGAGTTACAACAAGGTAAAAAAATATTTAATGGAATGACTCAGACTATATCTGAAGCGGGAGCAGAAATTATAATTCATGAACCCCCTAACCTTGAAGAACCTATTTTGATTCATGGGCTAGACGAAAATTTAAAACTCTTGGGAAAGGTGACTGAAATTAACGCTTTTGAGCAGAGTTGGAAAATAAGTATTAGATTTCAATCATTAACTTTGCAGCAA
>JBGTNM010000178.1:0-5112 GCA_041743025.1 Microcystaceae cyanobacterium | reverse complement strand
ATTTTAGCAATCGCTTTTAGATGTTTTTTCAGGTTTTCTCTGTCGGCATCATTCAATTCTGTCATGTTACCTAACCTTTCTTAATAGAGTTATCTTTGATTTATCATTTTTTGAGTATTTTTGCAAAACTGAGATGCACCCAATATCTCGAATGCTAGCAAAAAAGTCTCTAAAAATATTGGTTCCCAAAATTGCTTCACCGCAAACAATGCCGTGATACTGAACAATCGTTTTTCCTTCAATCGTGTGGGTTGTTGTGATAATCATGGCTTTCACTCCACTAGAATAACCGTTTAGTTTAAACTATAACCTGTTGAGGTAACGCGATGCATTCCTGCCTGAGCAAATTTTTGGAAAGAAGTTTCTGCTGGCTCAGTAAAATCGACAATTCCTGGAATAACAACCGAAGACATACAATCTTCTAGTAAGTAAACTTTTTGCGCTAAAGCTAGATTTCGCTTTTGAATTTCGGTCAATAAATTGTCAATTGTCCAAGCAACGCAGTGGCTTTTTGCCTGTCCTGCAATCAAAATCTTGTCAAAATGCAATAATTTTTCAATTAAAGCGTTATTCTTTTGCATGATTAAATTTCCCTGCTCATCTTCTAAAACTTCTGGACTCAAAACAGAGTAATTTTCTGTTAAAGGATGGTTGCCTTTCAACTCAAATTGATTGGGACTTTGGCGAGCAATGGTATGAAAAAAAATCGCTTCTTCAACCGCAGGAACTAGCGCGTGACCAATTCCTCCTAACATGGAATGATAAGGCCAAATCGTTAAAGGATATTTGCCCTCACTATCTAACTTTTTAACGTAATGTAAGGCATAACTTTGCAGCGATTGATAATCTTTTTGCGTCAGGCGATCGCTCATAGCTGGATTGACTTGCCAAGTTCCTTTTTGTAGATCTTTTCGTTGAATAGTCGTGTGGGGTGGTGGGTTTTCACCTGCCTCATTTACCCAAAAAATAGGATGAAAAATCTGCATTGCTGTATGGGTATCTAACGTAGGAATGATAGTCGTAATAGCATTTAAATTACGATAAATAAACTCACACAAGCGCACGTTATCTTCCACCGCTCCCATCCCCGATCGCCCACCGACAAACAATTCAAAGTCGGGAATACAAAATGTGTTTTGAGCATCAATAATGAGTAAAGCGATTTGTACTTTATCATTCACAGACGGTTCAATTTGATACTCTTTTGCCAAAATTTTAGCTTTTTTTGCTCGTTCTTGGTAAGGAACACGCCAAACACATCCGACAGTTTCGGCATTAAAGAAAGGAGGAATTGGTAATGTTTTTTTAATTAAATTTGTCATTAATTTTGTTTAGGTACTTACCTATTACCTATTCCCTAAATAAAAATACAAAGATTGCCGCATCGTATCGATAGGAACAGGTTGTTCTAGCCACAATTGTAAAGCGGCTGCTCCTTGCTGTACTAGCATTTCTAAGCCATCAATAATGGTGGCTCCCTGTTGCCGTGCATCTTTGAGAAATTGGGTCGGATTGGGAGTATAAATCAGATCATAGGCGATCGCGTTGGCAGGCAGTTTAGCCAACAGTTCGGCGGAAACAGGCGTGCGATCGCTCTGATGGGGCATCCCGACGGGAGTTGTGTTGACAATCAATTCTGCCATTGATACCAGATGGGGTAATTCTGTCCATGAATGGACGTTAATTGAGTCAGTAAGGGAGGAGTTTGCCCAGCTTTGTTGAAATTGCTCTAATTTATCTAAATCGCGTCCTAAAACGTGAATTTCGTGGCATCCCATCTGAGCCAATCCTACTACTACCGCTCTCGCTGCACCACCACAACCGAGGATAATAGGCGTAATATTTTGCCAATTTCGCTTAAAATCTTTTAAAGGAGCCACAAAACCAGCAATGTCTGTATTGGTTCCCTGCCAACCTGCCGCCGTGTGCCAGACCGTGTTTACAGCACCAACTAGGCGAGCAGTAGAGGTAATATCCGCTAACAAGGGAATGATAGCTTGTTTGTGGGGAATGGTGACATTAAAACCGATAATACCGATGGCAGCCAAGCCAGCGATCGCAGTGGCTAATTCCTCTGCTTTAATCGGAAAAGGAACGTAAACGTAATCAACACCTAACGATTGAATAGCAGCGTTGTGCATGACAGGCGAAAGGGAATGCTCGACGGGATCGCCCATGACCCCCAATAGTTTCGTTTTGCCTGTGATAGTTGGCATTTTAAAAATTTTGCTAGTTTAAAGATAATAGTTCCTACTGGACTGAGATAGCTAAAATAGGGTATTAGGAATGTGCTGCGTAGCACTGGCGTAGCCAGACCATCTTGCTCACTGGGGGAAAAAACTAGCGAGCAGGATGCTCGCACTAAAAAATTAATACACCATTTTAAACGTGTCACGCCACTACATTACAACATTGCCATGCCTTCGATTCCTACTCCTAAGACTCCTGGATGGTTGCAACGCTTGCACTGGATTTTCGATCCGGTTAGCTACTTTGAAGGAATGCACGCTCGCTATCCCGATATTTTCCGAGCTAAAGGTATAGGTTATGGAGACATGACCATTATCACAAGCCATCCTCAAGCTCTTCAGCAGATTTTAACTAGCGACCGCCAGCAATTGAACGCACCTACTACCTATAATGGCGCATTTCGACCACTTTTAGGAGATAACGGGGTTATTCTACTAGAAGGAGAACCTCACCGTCAACGCCGCCAGTTGGTCATGCCATCCTTTCATGGAGAACGCTTGCGAGCTTATGGGACGTTAATCGGTGAGATAACTGAGCGTGTCATGGGAGAAATTGCCGTCGGACAGACGTTTTTAGCCCGTCAGTCCATGCAGTCTATCTCTTTGTTAGTGATTATAGAAGCCATTTTTGGCGTTTCTCAAGGAGAGCGCTACCAACAAATCAAACGACTGTTAACCCAGTTAACCGAGTTGTTTGACGCACCGTTGACTTCAGCTTTGCTTTTCTTTCCAGCTATGCAGAAAGATTTTGGCTCTTGGAGTCCTTGGGGCAAATTTCTGCGTCAACGGCAGCAGATTGACGAATTGGTTTATGCTGAGATACGCGATCGCCAGGCCAATTTCGATGCGAGTCGTACTGACATTCTTTCATTACTGATGGAAGCTAGAGACGAACGAGGAAAACTCTTGAGCGATGTCGAACTGCGCGATGAATTGATGACTTTGTTATTGGCAGGACATGAAACTACCGCCACTGCTATGTCATGGGGGTTGTATTGGCTGCACCGTACACCAAGCGTCAAAGCCAAACTCCTCGCAGAATTGTCTAGCTTGGGAGACTCGCCTGATCCGATGGAAATCGCTCGTCTGCCTTATTTGAGTGCTGTTTGCAACGAAACACTCCGCATCTGTCCGGTGGCAATGCTAACCTTTGCTAGAGTGACGCGAGAACCCATTAAGCTCCTTGGCTATCCGGTTGAACCAGGCGAGGTTGTCATGGGTTGTATGTTCTTGACGCACCAAAGAGAAGACATCTATCCCAATCCCCAGGAATTTAAGCCAGAACGATTTATAGAGCGGCAATATTCTCCTTATGAGTTCATTCCCTTTGGTGGTGGAGCGCGTCGCTGTCTGGGAGAAGCTTTAGCACAATTTGAAATGAAGTTAGTCCTGGCTAGCATTGTTCAACACTACCAAATGGCACTAAGCGATCGCCAACCGGAAAAGTTACAACGGCGTGGCTTGACCCTAGCACCTGCTAGAGGAGTCAAAATGATCATGTTGGGAAAAACAGAGAAGGGGGAAAAAGGAGACAAGGAGACAAAAGAGATGATGACAGCTAGTTAGGGCAGAGTCTACTATTTTTTCTAAAATACAGGGTGAAACAGTCTGCCACTGTGAAACGCTATCGTTTGCTGATAACTGCTATGGCTCTTTATGAGACTGATTACAACCAATGGGTTGAAATAACGCTTAAACAACTTCAAGAACAAAATTTTGAAGCGGTGGATTGGGAGAACCTGATTGAGGAGGTAGCCGACTTGAGTAGGCGAGAAAAACGAAAGTTGGAAAACCTCTTAAATCGACTTCTAGAACATCTTCTTAAGCTTGGTTATTGGGTCGTTGAACGAGACAATAACGACGGACATTGGCGCTCTGAAATCCGCAACTTTCGTAAGCAGATCAAGCGGGAATTGAAAGCTAGTCCTAGCCTCAAACCTTACCTACTTGAGATATTTGATGAGTGCTATCAAGATGCACGGGAAATCGTCGCCGATCGCTCAAAACTGCCGATTGAAACTTTTCCGATCCAAGCGATCGCTAGTGTAGAGAAATGTCTAGATGAAACCTGGTTTCCCCTTGGTCAATGAGGCATAAATAATTAATCTAACTTATGCTAAATCAACGCCTAATCAGCAACATTTTTAAATTCCTGGGCATACTTGTCGCCCTTTGGTTGGTCTTTGAACTAGTGGCTAGCTTGGCGATCAAAATAGCCTGGTTTGAGGAAGTGGGATACCTATCGGTTTTTCTCAAGCGGCTGTCCTGGAAGTTGGGATTGATGGGAGTTACGGCAGGTTCTTCTTGGTGGTTTTTAGGGGGAAACTTGCGCCAAGCCGATCGCCATCAGTGGCACACGCCACCCTCAGACGTTTTGAACCCACCTAAGCGCCGACGGGATAGAAAAAACGCGAGTCGGCAGCTATTGCCAGAGTCACGAGGGTTCGGTTTACTCATGTTGCTGGGCTTGGTATTGGGGTTTGGCGGACTGATCGCTATGATGGTGCTGTATTATGGCCAAATGGCTGTCAAAGTCTGGACACCTGACTTTAGCTTAGCGATCACTACCCCTTCGTTGAGCTTTTTGCCTGAATTATTGGCCCAAATAGGACGACAATTGTGGAAAGCCGGCATTATTGGGGTAATTATCGCCTTAATTCTTATAAATTCTCGGTTTTGGCTGAGGGCGATCGCGATTTTGCTCAGCCTTATTTTCGGCTTAGTTGTGTCAGGCAATTGGACGCAAATTCTTAAATATTTTTATCTGATTCCGTTTGAACGGGAAGACCCCTTATTTTACAAAGATATTAGCTTTTATGTCTTTAAGCTTCCTTTTTGGCAGTTAATCAATTTTTGGTTGGGG
>JBGTNM010000177.1:0-17482 GCA_041743025.1 Microcystaceae cyanobacterium | reverse complement strand
ATTTTAGCAATGGCTTTTAGATGTTCTTTCAGTTTCTCTTGGTCAGCCTCATTTAATTTTGTCATTTTCTTAACCTGTCTTCATAAAGTTATCTTTACATTTATCATTCTTTGAGTATTTTTGCAAAATTGAGATGCACCCAGATGTTCTTTCAGTTTCTCTTGGTCAGCCTCATTTAATTTTGTCATTTTCTTAACCTGTCTTCATAAAGTTATCTTTACATTTATCATTCTTTGAGTATTTTTGCAAAATTGAGATGCACCCAGGTTGGGATTTGGAGAGTTAGTTTAAGTGACTTTTTTAAGTATTCAGTTTGTAGAACTATCGGTGGGTTACGGCAGATTGATAATTTATTGTTGAGTTTGAATGGTTATTACTGCCTAACCCACCCTACATCTTCCAAAAAGTTAAACTTGACTGATTTCTATTACATTACCATCAGGATCTTGCGTAAATAAGGCTGATCTTCCCGATGCACTCATTTGTACAGGATATCCATGACTTTGTAGGCGAGCGATCGCTTCTCCCATATTGTCCACACCTAGCGAAAAATGAGGATTTCGCCCCCATTTTTCAGTATTAGTTAGTTTTTTCTCTAAATTGGGATGGACAATAAGATGAATTTGATAGTCTCCCACTTGATACCATTTTCCCTCATATTTCAGAGTGCGATCAACTTTAGTTAACCCTAAAATCGTTTCATAAAACTGTTCTGCCTTTGCTAAATCAGAAACGAGAATCGCTGTATGGAGGCACTGAACAATTTTCATAAGTGAATAGTTAAGAGTTAAGGTTTAATAAGAAAGAGTCCAACTAATAATTAATACCTATTAACTATTAATTATTAACTAACTCTGGAGACGATGCCAACTCTGCGAGGCGTTCTTGCTGATCTCTGCCAATGCACGATTGGATCATGACATCAATGTCGCCTTCTAACGCACCTGCTAAGGCAAAATTGTGATTGAGGCGATGATCGGTGATGCGATTGTCTTTGTAATTGTAAGTGCGAATTTTTTCAGAACGCGCACCCGTTCCTACCTGCGATCGCCGCATAGACGTGACAGCTTCTTGCTGTTCTCGCAGTTTCATTTCATAGAGTTTAGCCCGCAAAATTTGCATCGCTCGTTCGCGGTTTTGTAGCTGCGATCGCTCCTCGGTACAAAAAATCCTAATCCCTGTCGGTTTGTGGATCAAGTCTACCGCCGTTTCCACCTTGTTAACGTTCTGTCCACCTGCGCCACCGGAACGCGCTGTCGAGACTTCAATATCTTTGGGATCGATGTGAATCTCTACATCATCGACTTCTGGCATGATCGCGACTGTCGCGGTTGACGTGTGAACTCTTCCCCCCGCTTCGGTAACGGGAACACGCTGGACGCGATGAACGCCTGCCTCAAATTTAAGCTTGCTGTAAACGCGATCGCCCTGAATTTCGAGAATCGCCTCTTTAAACCCTCCCGCATCCGCCAGAGACTCGCTGATAAGTTTGACTGTCCATTTTTGGCTTTCGGCATAACGGGAGTACATCCGCACTAAATCTCCTGCCCAAATGCTAGCTTCATCGCCGCCAGTTCCTGCCCGAATCTCTAACATGATATTTTTGTCGTCGTTCGGATCGCTAGGCAAAAGTAAGACTTTCAGTTGCGTTTCCAACTGTTCGAGTTCCGTTTCCAAGTCTTCAGCCTCAAGAGAAGCCATTTCCTTGAGTTCTGGGTCGCCAGCAGCGTCTCTGAGGATCTGTCTAGCTTCTGCTAATTCTTTTTGAGTTTTTTGCCAATTTTCGTAGGTATCGACTGTTTCTTCTAGAGATGATCGCGCTTTGGCCACTCGGTGCAATTCGTCAGGATTGGTGGCAATATCGGGGTCGGCGAGACGGCGGGTGAGTTCTTTAAACGTTTGCTCGACCGATTGTAATTTTTCGAGTAGATAAGATTCAGCCATAGAGAATTATTATAGCAGTTCCCCTTTAGATGAGGTGCAAAATTTCTCGTTTTAGGGAACAGAAAATATAATCATCGGAGCAGATTAAGATTTGTCTATATTACCCAATTAATAGCCAATGATCTTTTGAAGCGAGTTCTGCTAACTTTGCGCGGAGATCCTTGCGTAAATTTTTGGCTTCCCTATTAGTCAATTCTGGTGGGGTAGATTGTTCATCTAATCCAGTAATACCAGCGTGACCCTCCGCACCTAGACGGTTATCCCTAAAATGGATTCCTTCGGTATTTTCGATGAATAGATGAACCCATAAAATATTAAGTAAGTTGCGGTAATGATTGTTTTGATCAGAAAAACCGACAATATCGCGAACCCTATCTACCTCTAGGCGCAGAACAAGTTTTCGGGGTGAATCGGCAGCAAGAAAACTGTAGGCTTGCCCTGGTTGTGTAAAGACTTCGACCCAGACACTAAGATGAGGAGGAATTGATTGCCTATCTTCTGTAGAAAGTGCAAATTCTGCCTCTAGCTGAATAGCTGAGATCCTTCTTTTTTCTTGGTAATCCTTGGGGGGTCGAGCTAAACGAAGTACGCAACAGCCAGGTGGAACCGCGTCTAAATGTTGTCCGCTATTGACGATTTCCAATAGGTTTACCATTCACGATTTCAATTGAGGTTTAGGTCGCACAATAAAAAGACTAGCTTTATCTAGAATATCACGAGAAAACTTCTGGTCGATCCTTGTATCTTCTCCCCACACTTCGTTATTCTCTCGATTGCGGTAAAAAAACTCCACTTCTCCATTGCCAAAAATTTCGCACTCGAAGTAATGCGCCTCTTGTGACCAAGTGTACATCAGATTATCTCGATAACCGGGGCAAGCATCGGGAATGTCTAAATACGAGTGCTGTGATTGGAAATATTCTTTAAGTCTCTCCCAAACTTGCCAGGAGATATCAAGGGCTGATTCTGTAAAGTCCACTCCTGTCTCTGCCTCAGAACGCAATGAGTCAAGATATTCCTTCAGTTTTTGGTGACGGAGAGCCAAGGCGTTAGAAGTGCCAGTTTGAGTAGACATCGGAGCCTATTGAGATCTGTTTAAATTATAAATGATGTCTGATGCTTTTTGAAAAGTTAACTGATTTGAGGTAAAAACCCATTCTGGTATTTCACTTATGCCTCGCTTATAGGCTGCATTAAAGCCTTGTTCTAATTGATTAAACAGCTTTTCAACTGCCGCAGAATTCTTATTTTTCTGAGCAGTTTTCATGAGTTCGTGGAGTTGCATAGATGCTTGACTAGCTTGCTCATAAATAGTAGATTCTTGAGGCAATAATTGAGATAATCTACTAAACTCTTTTGATACTTTTTTTAGATGGTCTAACAACCTTTGCTCTATGTCTTCTCTTATTAAATCAGATTTTTCTTTGGAATCAGTGGGAGTATAATCTGCAATGGATACTCCGTACATATAAAGAGAAACGCAATCAAATTTTAATGATTGGTTTGAGTTTATTAAAGCTAATTCTTTAGCACTTAAATACCATTCATTATAAAAAGATCTTAATCGTTTAGTAGTTCCCAGTTTTTTCCCATATTTTTTAAATAAATCAATTGCTTCTTGAAATTGACGATCGACTCGATATAAAGATGCTAGTTTATTCAAGAATTTTTCATTTTCGCACTCAATTCGTAAAAGTCTTTTAGCGATCGCAATAGCTCTTTTTGGATTTTCTTTGGCAAATTTATTGGGTAATTCGTTCCAAGGTATTATGTTAAACGTTTCTCGACTCTCGTAATAATCATCACCATATTTTCTCCAAGCTAAAATTGCCACCTCTACTAAATTACACAATTTCTGAGTGATGTCTATCTCGTTTATTTCTTGATTTTTTTTGAGGATATCTAAAGAAGCCTGAGCAATTGTACTATTACGTGTTTTAATTAAAAATTGGGATTTATCATGAGTAGGTTCTGATTTTATTTCACCGCTAAAATTCCTTGTAATGATTGACATCCATAAGTTTTTTTCCGAATTGTTGGCGATACCCAATAAACACTGAAAAATTTCTTGACGAAAATATTGAATTTGATAAGCATCAACAATCGCAACGTATGTGTAAATATCGATAGCATTATTAATATCTTTAAAATATCCATCAATAGATTTTCCACTTAGTCCAGTTATTTGAATTTTCTGGATCGTTTGATATAAAACCTCGCTAATATGATCTTGAAAACGATCGCCGTATCTAATTCTTAACATTGATCCCAAAAAATCTTCGTTTAAATTCTCTGTCTGCTGTCGTCTAAGCCAGTAATCTATAATGACATTATCAGGAATATTACCAAGCGTCTTTCTGAATGTTTGAAGTTTTTCACTATCATCTTTTGTTAATGCTTCAATAATAGCTTCTGCATTTTTTTGATTTATTCTCCCAATTTCTTGAGCTACATCTACTTTAATCTTAATCCAGCCTTTATCATCATATGTTTTCCAGGCATTTATCAAGGCTTGTGCATCTTCTGAGCTTAATCCACTAATATCTTCTTTTTTATATATTGCTTTTAAATTAGACCAATATTGACGTAAATGTGTGTGGGAGATGTCTTTTGGATAAGCTTTAGCCCAGTCTATACTCTTTGCACATAAGAGAAAATGGAAATTACTTCTTTCTTTTCTTTGAAGCATTTTTAAAACATCAGTAATTTGCTCAAATATCACATTTGCATTATCAATTGCTATTATTATTTTACTATTTTTCAGTGTTTGTTCTGTGTTAACCTTTAGATTTGTAAGTTCTTCAACTAACTTTGTTATCGATATAGCATCTTCCCCATCTCTCCAGATAACTGTTATGTCAGATGATGGATAATCAACTAAATCACAGATAATCTGCCTGAGTGCTATTGATTTTCCTTCTCCACCAGCTCCTGTAATTGCTATTACCTGTCTGTCACGAGTTTCTATTAATTTTTTTAGGGTTTCTGTGATTCTTTTCACACAACTTCTTCGCGGAACTTGAGGAGGATTTTGGTCGCGAGCAATGGCATATTGCCAGCGAGGAGGCGTACTTTTATAAAATTCTTCTGCTTCGGTAGGATTGAGTGGCTCGCGATAGTCGTTAAGAAATTTTGAATCAATTTTTTCCCATCCTAATTGCTCAGGAACTTTTAAAGATACTGTCCTACTGTTGCTGGTAGGCTTAGCTGATTGTTTTGGTTTAGATGTAGAGTTTAGACCTGAGTTGTCTTTTGCAAAAAAAAATCTGTTTTTTCAACTAAATATTTAAGGAATAAATAAAGTGCTTCAGCCGAAGTGTGATACGCATATTTCCTATAACGATCTTCGCTTTCGCTGCCTTTATCGGGATTTGCGTAATCACTGACTGACTTGAGTACCATTCCTGGTACCTTAAAATGACTGGCTACTTTTAAAACTGAATAGCTTTCCATATCAACTGCAATTGTTTTTCGTCCGCCAACATCTTTCGCTTGTAACAAGATATCTTCGTTTGCAACAACAAGATCGGACGAGGCTATAGTACCTGAATGTGAAAACAGGTTTCTAGATGGTGACTGCCCTGTATAAGCATTTTGAATTTGGCTTAGCAAGCTTTTTCCGCCCTTGGTAAAAAAGTTAGTCAAGTGGTTATATAGTGGGGAATCAGTGAGAGATGATTGTGTGCCTTTAGCGAATATGGGTTTACCGGGTTGATCGCGATTCATTTTACCAAAGAAAAAATGAACTGCTATATCAGTAGTAATAATATCTCCAATTCCTATAAATTCGTCGCCTTCTGAATTATCTTTTTGTATCCCTCCACACACACCAATCATTGCTAGCATTGCAGGCTTTATGTTAAAATATTTTTCGCAAGATAAGATTGCTTTTGTTGCTAACAGTGTTGCTTCTGTCATTCCCATGTTGTTCGCTGCATCAGCCGCATAAATTAATAAATTTTTATTACCTAATGTAAAATTTCCTTTCTTACATATAAAATGATTACTAACTGTAATTGTGTACTGATCCCATACCAATTTCTTTCTTCCTGTTCCTCGGTTTTGCGTAAAGGCATGAAGTTCGTCTGATAAAGCTGAAATGACTATAACAATTGGACTTTCTGAGGTTGTCATAAATAAATTAAGGCGATACTAAAGGCTAATTCTCAATTATAAATTAAAATGGCTCTTCTATCAACACTGTTCTTAACGCTATCATCAACAAAGCACCAGCTTAATACTTCTTAACCAAATTGCCTTCTTTTTCTTCTCTTTCAATGCCCAACTCCTGACAGAGTTTATCGAGCGTGTAAGATGGGGATGTCCCAGCTAAATCCCCTTTTTTGGACTCCTCTAATGCTTCTAATAAACGACGAGCATTGGCAGGAGAACGTAATAAATAAACGGTTTCTAGTAAGCTAGAAAGCTCATCAGCAGTTAAAAGTGCGATATCCTTATGTCCCCGACGATGAATCACAGCAATGGTGTTATCCTGTTCGATTTGGTCGAGTAGGGTAGCTAAGTTTTCCCGCGCTTGGGTGTAGGTTGTAGAAATCGAAAACATTTGAATAGATATGTCCAGTAATCCTGTACAGTTATTCTAGCAAGGAGAAAATGAGGCACAATAAGAGAAGAAAAGAACTTTACAATTTGTAATATTTAGCAAAATGGCACGAGACTTGCGGGGATTTATCCAAAAACTCGAAGAACGAGGACAACTGCGTCGCATTCAAGCACTAGTCGATCCCGATCTCGAAATTTCTGAGATTTCTAACAGGATGCTAGAAGCAGGTGGCCCGGCGTTACTCTTTGAAAACGTGAAAGGATCGCCGTTTCCGGTAGCAATTAACCTGATGGGGACGGTAGAACGCATCTGTTGGGCAATGAACATGGAACGTCCCGCAGAATTAGAGGAATTAGGTAAAAAGCTGGCCCTATTGCAACAACCCAAACCCCCCAAAAAGCTGTCTCAGGCAATTGATTTTGGTAAGGTTCTTTTTGACGTTCTCAAAGCTAAACCCGGACGCAGTTTCTTTCCCGCCTGTCAGCAAGTAGTGGTTGAAAAGGAGGCGTTGGATCTGAATGTTTTGCCGCTAATTCGTCCCTATATTGGCGACGCAGGCAAAATTATTACGCTTGGTCTGGTCATTACTAAAGATTGCGAAACCGGAACCCCTAATGTCGGTGTCTATCGCCTGCAACTGCAATCGCAAAATACCATGACCGTTCACTGGTTATCGGTCAGAGGGGGGGCCAAACACTTGCGGAAAGCGGCAGAACGAGGTCAAAAACTAGAAATTGCGATCGCGCTGGGGGTCGATCCCTTAATCATCATGGCAGCAGCAACTCCCATCCCTGTCGATCTTTCAGAATGGCTGTTTGCAGGGTTGTATGGCGGTTCGGGAGTGCAGTTAGCGAAATGCAAGACAGTCGATCTCGAAGTCCCTGCCGATTCCGAGTTTGTTCTAGAGGGAACGATTACCCCTGGTGAAATATTGCCAGACGGGCCGTTTGGCGACCACATGGGTTACTACGGCGGCGTGGAAGATTCTCCCCTCATTCGCTTTGACTGTCTGACTCAGCGTAAAGATCCTATTTATTTAACCACCTTTAGCGGACGGCCTCCCAAAGAAGAAGCGATGATGGCGATCGCACTCAATCGCATTTATACGCCCATTCTCCGACAACAAGTCGCCGAAATTACCGATTTCTTCCTGCCGATGGAAGCACTTAGCTACAAAGCGGCGATTATCTCGATTGACAAAGCCTATCCTGGTCAGGCCAGACGAGCGGCCTTAGCATTTTGGAGTGCTTTACCTCAGTTTACTTATACCAAATTTGTCATTGTGGTAGACAAGGACATTAATATCCGCGATCCGCGTCAAGTGGTTTGGGCAATTAGTTCTAAAGTCGATCCTTCTCGCGATGTATTTATCCTGCCAGAAACACCGTTTGACAGTCTCGATTTTGCCAGTCAAAAAATTGGGTTGGGGGGAAGAATGGGGATTGATGCGACGACCAAAATCTATCCCGAAACTGACCATGAATGGGGCAAGGTTTTGGAGTCTGATGCAGATGTCGCGGCAATGGTAGATCGCCGTTGGCTAGAATATGGGTTAGCTGATATTGTTTTAAGTGAAGTTAATCCCAATTTGTTTGGTTATGAAATTCGGTTTTAAGGGAAAAATAGGGATTATCTTACTGACTCTTTTCTGTCTCGTCGCGACAGTTATCGGTATTTATTTAATCGGTGGAATTGATTCAGGCAAATTGCAAGTATGGCTGAGAGAAATGGGTGTTTTAGCACCTATTATTTATATTTTGCTTTATACAGTGGGAACGCTGTTGATTTTGCCTTCAACGCCTTTAAATCTAAGCGGAGGAGCATTGTTTGGAACGGGTTGGGGGACACTCTGGACAACGGTAGCAGCCATAATTGCGGCAGTTGTCGCCTTTGCTTTTACTCGTACTGTCGGACGGAACTATATTGCTCAAAAACTGGCTGGTAGGTGGGAAGCGATTGATGCCGAAATCCATCAAGGCGGAGTGTTTTACCTGTTTGCCATTCGTTTATTGCCGATTATTCCTTATGGTATCGTGAATTTTGCCGCAGGCTTGACTTCTATTCGCTTTCGTGATTACTTCATTGGTACAGCGTTGGGAACCGTTCCGGGTATTTTGCCTTTCGTCATGCTGGGTGCGGGTTTTCAGTCTCTTAAACAAGGAAATATTCTCCCTTTGTTGTGTGCCTTTGCGCTGACGGGATTGTTAGTAGGAGTCGCTACTTGGTATCGCCGTCGTCGCCAGTTTCCCACAAAAATTGTTAATCCTAAATCCGATCCCCCCTACCCCCCTTAAAAAGGGGGAATTATCTAAAATCTGTTATGATGCATGGTTTTATCCCTCCCCATCGCTATTTTCCTTACCTAACTTGGACAGAAATTGACACCCTGTCCGACAAAAGCAATGTTGTTATTGTCCAACCCATCGGGGCGATTGAACAACACGGCCCCCACCTGCCAATTGCCGTCGATTCGGCGATAAGTCTAGGCGTTTTGGGTAAAGCACTCGATAAACTCGACGCTGCTATCCCTGTCTACGCTTTGCCCTGCCTCTATTATGGAAAATCGAACGAACACTGGCATTTTCCGGGAACGATTACCCTATCTGCTCAGACATTACTCTCAGTGTTGATGGAAGTGGCAGACAGTCTCTATCGTTCGGGGTTTCGCAAGTGGGTGTTGATGAATTCTCACGGTGGACAACCGCAAATTATGGAAATTGCCGCCAGAGATATTCACCAGCAATACGAAGATTTTATGGTATTTCCTCTGTTTACTTGGCGCGTTCCCCATATTGCCGCAGAATTGCTCAGCGAACAGGAGTTAGAATACGGAATTCATGCAGGTGATGCAGAAACCAGTCTTTTGCTATCTCTGTTACCCGAACAAGTCAAAATGGATAAGGCGGTTAAAGAGTATCCCCAAGGGTTGCCGGAAGATAGTTTGCTGAGTATGGAAGGGAAATTACCCTTTGCTTGGTTAACCCGTGAATTAACCGTAAGCGGGGTGATGGGAGATGCGACAGTCGCGACGAAAGAAAAAGGCGATCGCTTGTTAGAATCAGTCTCAGATGGATGGGTGCAAGTGCTTAAAGATATCTATCAATTTCAGCAACCGAGGCGGAGGTAAAGATGTTGATATCGATTATTCTCCATACATTTCTGTAATTAACTCTCTTAATTTTTTAGCTGATTCATCTGATAATCGATCAATTTTATTTTTTAATCTTGTTTTACTAATTGTCCGAATTTGATCGACAGCTATTTCAGCAGGTTTGCCAGCACAAGTAATGGGTAAACGACTGCGCCATGCAGGATGTAGTTTAGAAGTTAAAGGACAGATTACTATTGTCTCTAAGTAACGATTCATATCATCCTGACTGACAATCGCAACAGGACGAATCTTACTAATTTCACTGCCTACGGTTGGATTGAGATCGGCTAAATAAATCTCATATTGCTTCAGAATCAAATTCTTCTCCCTCTAAACCATCTAAAATTACTGAGTCAAGATCTTCCCAATCTTCTTTTTCTTGAGCCATCACTTGATAGGTTTCTTCCCAGGATAACTTTTCTGAGTCAAGCTTTCGCAGTAATAGACCTTGCTCAGTTTCTTCCAAAATTAAAGAGTCAGAAAAGCCGTATTTTTCTAAAATAAAAGCAGGAATTTCTATTGCTTTAGAGTCTCCCAAAGAGATTAATTTAACATTTATAATTTTTTCTATTGTCATCATTCTAAATCTCAATTCAATATCTGTCCCGAAAAAACTTTATCTATAGGAATTTCTACCTCTGGAAAAGCAAGAGAGGCTATTTTCCCTTGATTAAATTCTTGTCGAATTGTGTAACCTGTTGGGTTAGGTTGTCTAAAAATAATGATCTTCCTGGCTTTTACATCTAGAACCCAATACTCCAAAATACCGGCTTCCCCATAAATTTTTTGTTTCTCTTTTAGGTCTTTCTCTAACGTTGAATCAGAAATTTCAATAAGCCAAAAGATATCATTGGGATAGGGATGATGTTCACTGTATTGGAACCAAGGTAATTTGACAATAGCAATATCAGGTTCGGGTTCAGAGTCAGAAAGAGTAATGGGACGCGCTTCTCGAATCCAAGCTTTCTCGGTTAATTGTCTCCGTAAATAGTTGGCTAATCCTTCTCCATAAACAGTATGTAGTGGCCCTTCTGGACTCATTTCAACGATTTCTCCCGCTAATAATTCTACTTGACGTTCATTCAGGATTCCAGATGCAATCAGGCGATGATAGTCATTAACTGACCATTTGGCGATGGTGATATAATTCATAATTGGCGATTTCTAACACCTTTATAGTAATTAGTTTAGCGGCATTGGAAGGCGATCATAATGATGGCGGATGGCTACCGATACATTCTCGGCACTCGGATTGATGCTACCAGTTATGAAGATGCCTGTTCGCGCATTGAGTCCTGGGCAAAGCAGCCAATCTCCTGCTATGTTGTTGCTGCTAACGTTCATGTTGTCATGAGTGCTTATTGGCAGAAAAATTATCAACGCATTATCAACCAAGCAGCCTTAGTCACTTCTGACGGAATGCCTTTAGTTTGGGCGATGCGACTGTTGGGTGTCAAAAGACAATCTCGCGTCTACGGGCCTGACTTAATGTTAGCGTGGTGCGATCGCGCCCAACACTGCGACCTTCCTATTTATCTCTACGGCGGAACTGAAGCACTACTAGCTAAATTAACAGATATTTTACAACAAAGCTTCCCAAATCTAACCATTGCTGGCAGTTACGCTCCTCCGTTTCGTCCTCTTACCTCTGAAGAAGAAACCTTACACCGCGAAATGATTCAAGCATCGGGGGCTAAAGTGGTGTTTGTCGGATTAGGTTGCCCTAAGCAAGAGGAATGGATGGCTAGACAGCAAGGCAAATTAGTGGCTGTCATGCTCGGCGTGGGTGCGGCGTTTAACTTTCATAGTGGCGAAGTTTCGCAAGCTCCTCGCTGGATGATGAACTTGGGACTAGAATGGCTCTATCGCTTGAGTACCGAACCTAAACGACTGTGGAAGCGATATTTAATCAATAATCCTGCTTTTATTGTCTTATTTGCCCTTCAATGGGTTAGAGGAGGGAATAGGGAACAGCCCTAAAAAACTGATAGCTGATAGCTAAAGAAAATTTCGGGGAATTCTAAAGGGTAGGACAGGCAACCTAAAATAGGTAGCAGCAGCATTGTATGAATTCAGAGTTAGGAATTCCTCACCCTCAACGGCAGGGACGACCACTAACCGCCGTTTATGCCAAAAATATGCCTAAAATCCCCTCGCATACTTGGCAGTGGTTTGCCGATATTCGCGCTCCTTTGCGGTTTCGCTGGCTGCACCTGGCTAATCGGCAGTGGCATCGTGTTTTTATTTTACTGTTCGCTGACGTGCTGGCTTTCGGGGGAGCTTGGCAAATTGCTCGCTGTCTCAATCAATTTTACTCGCCACTTCCTCCCCAGTTGGTGTGGTGGGTGTGGTTGGGAATGCCGAGTTTATTCTGGCTGTTTGCTCTCCTGACGCTGCTGTTTTTTGCTTGGGGTGGACTTTACAGCCCTTCAAATCGCTCTCAAAACTACATCCGCACCGCTCAACTGATTAGCCTCGTCTACTTGCTTTCTCTAGTACTCGGTTACTTTTATAATCCTAAACTAGACCCACCGCGATCGCTCTTTTTCACCGCTTGGGGCAGTAGCATTCTGCTCGTCATGGGCTTTCGTTTATTAATTACCCTCATTTTAGGACAAATTCAACTTAAACAAGCACAAGTTCAAGTCTTTCTCATTGCACCTGCGACTCGTCTCAAAAAACTGGCTCAGGTTTTACAAAAACGCTCCTCCTATCAAGTGGTTGGGGCGGCTCTCGCCTCTACAGCCAATTCCCCCGCCACCTGGCAAGCTATTCTCAATTCGGGTGCGGTGCAAGTGTTGGCAGAAGACTTACCTCAAACTGACTTGGCTTCTAAACTTTACTGGAATTTGCGGCGTTCTGGCGTGGCATTGCGCTTGCTACCTTCGAGTCGGGAAATGCTCTACCGTCGCGGCGTTTCCGAGATTTTTGCTGGGTTGCCTACCTTGAGATTAGAAACGCCTCTGTTGGTGGGATGGGACTATCGCTTCAAACGTGTTTTAGATGCGATCGGGGCATTTATTGGTATTATTTTGTTATCTCCTCTATTTTTAATCGTTACACTTGCCATTATCTTTTCCTCCCCTGGCTCCGTCTTTTTTCGCCAAGAACGAATCGGCTTACATGGCAAAGTATTTCAGATGTGGAAATTTCGCACGATGGTGACAGGTGCTTCTCAATTACAAGCTCAATTAGAAGCCCAAAATGAATCGCAAGATGGAGTCATGTTTAAAATTAAAAACGACCCTCGTATTATTCCTATCGGTAACTTTTTACGACGCACAAGTATTGATGAATTACCTCAGTTATTTAATGTATTAATGGGACAAATGAGTTTAGTTGGCCCGCGCCCTTTACCATTACGAGATGTTGAACGCTTTGAAGAATGGCATCACATTCGCCATCAAGTGCTGCCTGGAATTACAGGACTTTGGCAAATTTCAGGACGTTCTGATATTGAGGATTTTAGCGATGCTGCTCGTTTAGATCTTTATTATATTGACAACTGGTCATTAAATTTAGATTTAGATATTTTAGTAGAAACCGTCAGAATTGTTTTGTTTGGCAAGGGTGCGTATTAATGGAGAATGAGGAAGTATAAATCCTATTATGACACAGAACAATCAACCTAATTTATCCCATCTTAACGCCCAAGGGGAAGCCCAAATGGTGGATGTTTCCGCCAAGAAACCTACCCGCCGAGAAGCGATCGCTGCCGGACAAGTGCGAATGTCCCTTGCTACTTTAGAGGCGATTGAAGCAGGAAACACCCCCAAAGGCGATGTTTTGGGAACGGCAAAGTTGGCAGGTATTATGGCTGCTAAACAAACGGCAAATTTGATTCCGTTGTGCCATCCGCTACCCTTGCACAAAATTGAAGTGATTTTGAGTTGCGATCGCGACCTTCCTGGCTACCAAATTCGTGCTATAGTAGCTACCAAAGCGGAAACCGGTGTAGAAATGGAAGCCTTAACTGCTGTTTCTGTCGCTGCTTTAACCCTTTATGACATGGCAAAAGCATTAGAAAAATCGATGCAAATTGAGAATATTCGCCTCATTAGCAAGACGGGAGGAAAATCGGGAGATTATAAAAATGATGAGTTATGAAGGATTGAATTATATTCTACTTTCACTCTCGTTTGAGTTCCTTTAGTGCTTCTGCTAAACTTAGCGTTTTTTCAGGTTTAGCTTCTATCATTGCTCGATATAATCCTTCATCTTCAACTAATTCAATGAGATGCTGATAATCTCGATAATTTAGTATTACCTTGCAAATATTACCGTCGTTATCAGTAATAAGTTCTTGAGCAAAAGGATAGTCTTGTGCTTTCATTCAAGTTTAAGGTTAGTAGTATTGTTAAAGTATAGTATAGCGCGATCACTAGATTTTAAGAAATAAATAGACTATTTTTGGGCAGAATTTCTTGCATCGTAGCCTGATTTATGGTAGGAGCGAAGGCAATTCGGGGTAAACGCAATTCGCCCCGACAGCAACTCGATTGTGTTATAGTCGATTTTTCCCGACTGCCTAAGTTGATCTTTCACTAAATAAAAATTATGACCGAATGGATTGTATCTCTGATGAATGCCCTAGGTTACGGGGGAATTGCTTTATTAATGTTTCTTGAAAACCTTTTTCCGCCTATTCCTTCAGAACTAATTATGCCATTGGCCGGTTTTACAGTTGCTCAGGGAAAAATGGAGTTAATCCCCGCTATTGCAGCAGGCGTTATAGGAACAGTTTTAGGGGCATTTCCTTGGTATTATTTAGGAAGAGTTCTTGATGAACCCCGGTTAGAAAAATTAGCAAATCAATATGGAAAGTGGATTACCGTTTCTGCTACAGATGTTAAGAAAGCTAATCATTGGTTTACCCGCCATGGAGCAAAAGCTGTATTTTTTTGCCGTCTAGTACCGGGAATTCGGACGCTAATTTCTCTACCAGCAGGCATTAATAATATGCCTTTAATTCCTTTTATCATTTATTCGACTTTAGGCACACTAGTATGGACAAGTTTCTTGACATTTGCTGGCTATAAATTAGGGGCTAACTATGAACTGATTGAGGAATATATCGGCCCCATTTCAAAAATTGCTCTGTTGAGTCTCGCTCTATTGTTTATCATTTGGCTTGTTCGGAAACGCCTGCGTCGCTACGAATGAAGATGGTATAATAATACAATGAGCGATCGCCTAATTATTTTCACTCGTTATCCCGAACCGGGTAAATCCAAAACTCGCCTCATCTCAGCTTTAGGAGCAGAAGGAGCCGCAAAACTTCAACAGCAAATGACAGAACATACTATCACTATAGCTAGACAATTGCTAGGTGATTCTTCTATTTCTATTGCTGTTTATTTCGCAGGCGGAAATAAGAATTTGATACAGGATTGGTTAGGGAACGATTTGCTCTATTGTCCTCAATTGGAAAAAGATTTAGGCTCTCGAATGCAAGCTGCTTTTGCTGATGCTTTTAATGAAGGATTTCAACGAGTCGTGACGATTGGTATAGATTGTCCGCAGCTTGACAAAGTATTACTTCTAGAAGCTTTTGAGTCTTTGGAAAAGAACGATCTTGTATTAGGCCCTGCTACCGATGGAGGTTATTATTTAATTGGACTTCAACAGATCATTCCTCAATTGTTTATCGGGATTAACTGGGGAACTTCAGAGGTTTTAGCAATGACTCAAAATATTGTCAATGAATTACATTTAAACTGTTATTATTTACCTATTTTATCTGATATTGACCGCCCCGAAGATCTACCCCTTTGGCAACTACGATGCCAATGAGAACAATTAAGTAGTTAATTCAAATGCTAACCATCATCAATAGCACCCTCAATAATTTAATTAATTTTCTCAGATTTGCTCATTAACCCATTTTCTAAACGCTTTCAGAGTTTTATTTCGTCCGACTATTTTCACTTGTTTTAAATACTGTGGAATGATTTCTTTAATTGATAAATTAGGAAAATTAGGACTAAACTTAACTTCCCGATAACTCCCATTATCTAATACATTAATTTGCAAGTGTCCCTGTTCAAATCCCCATAACTCAGGAACACCTAATCTCGCATAAATATCTCGGTGAGTTCGAGAAGTTACATCAATTTCTAAAGCTAAATCAGGTGGTGGATCGACTTTTAAATCTAGTCTATCTTTCCCTCTAACTTTTGACTCATTCTGAATATAAAAACAATTATCAGGTTCTATTCCCTGTTGCATTAGTTCATTTTTAAAAGTGGTCGATCCTAAACAATAAACTTCCGTGTCTAATTCCTCTAACAGTGCTTTAATCAAATCACCAATAATTTCTTTATTGCTTTCATGTTCGGGTAAAGGAGTCATAATTTCTAAAATGTGATGACTGTAAGCAATTCTCGCAGCACGATGTTCTCCTAATTCTTCGAGAATTTGTTCAAATTCTTGCCAAGTTATATCTCTTAACAAGATTCTTTGTCCCGGAGGGATGTCCAATCGTTTTAACTCTAATAGCATTTCATCATTCCTACTATTGGGGCTAGTTTTTTGCGTTAAAATGGAAATCTAATAGATAAGCTTCCTTAATTATTTTCAGGAGAAGTTCCGATTAAATACAACAAAGCCATGCGAACCGCTACGCCGCTCGTGACTTGCTCCTGAATCAGGCTCAAAGCGGGATCATCCATCAAATCCGAGCTAATTTCAACTCCTCGATTAACCGGGCCGGGGTGAAGCACTTTAACATGAGGTTGGCATAATTTTAGGCGATCGCGGGTAATTCCGTAGCCTTGGTGATATTCTCGCAAACTGGGAAGGAGATGGGCGCTCATGCGTTCTTGTTGCAAGCGCAACGTCATGACAAAATCCGCGCTTTCTAAGGCCGGTTCGATCTCCCAATGCAAAAAGAGTTGTCCAGGATGAGAAGTTTTTTCCATGCCTGCAAAGAATTGGGGAAGCAGCGTCGGCGGGCCTGCTAGGTAAACCTGCGCTCCAGCAGCCGTCAGGCTCCAAATATTCGAGCGAGCTACCCTTGAATGCAAAATATCACCAACAATAGCGATTTTTTTGCCTTTTAGCAGTTCTAGGCGAGGATTTTCAAAATCGAGTAGTGAACAGAGGGTAAATAAATCTAACAATCCCTGCGAGGGATGTTCGTGCTGTCCGTCTCCCGCATTGAGAATACTAACGCCGGTTGCTAAACGATCCATTTCTGCGGCAATAGATTGGGGAACCCCTGCCTGTTGATGGCGAATGACCATGATATTCGTTCCCATGGCCAGGTAGGTTTTGGCGGTGTCTAAAATAGTCTCTCCTTTGGTCAAAGAAGACGTACCCGGCGCAAAGTTGAGGATATCGGCAGACAGTCGCTTGGCCGCTAATTCAAAGCTGCTACGAGTGCGGGTAGATGACTCAAAAAAAAGATTGGTGACGACCATTCCTTGCAAAGCGGGAACCTTTTTGGTGCGTCGGGATAGTACTTCACGAAAACTAGAAGCTGTTTGCAACAAAATGTCGTATTCTTCTGCTGTCCAATCTTCTAGTCCTAAAATGTGGTGTCGAGTCCAAGGCATATTAGTTAATAGTTAATAGTTAATAGTTGATAGTTAATAGTTGTTCATACAAATAGCTTATGGTTGCCCTAAGAGCTTATTTCGATATCCTATCCTCTGCCTCTGTTTGACTGACTGCTCTTTAGGTTTACTTTATAAATGTGCGACCCGTTTCAACCTAACTACAAGTGTAAATACGCTTGAGGAACGTTGAATATATTTTCAGAACCTTGGAAATATAATAACTCTGTAATCATGTAGGTTCAATTCCTACCGATGAGTGAGACG
>JBGTNM010000176.1:0-33538 GCA_041743025.1 Microcystaceae cyanobacterium | reverse complement strand
TGAACCTTCTTTAGCTTGCCACGCACTGAATACTTTTTTTCTTAAATCAAGAGAATATACTGTTGGCATACTTAATCATTTTTTGTTGCTTTTCTATTTTACAATGCATGTAGCTTAATAGATCTCAATTTGCTGTAAGTTCAAGGCTAATAGCCAAAGTCATCTAAAGATGACTAATAGACATCTCCAGAAATTAACTTCAAACCCTTGTACCATCGTGTTCAAACCTGGGTTATTGGAGAAGTCTAAAATTAAATCTAAAAATTCAGTCCATTTTAATGGACTTGATGCTATTAGCCGTGAACTTGAGTTCGCGGCGGACTGTGAAACCTAACCAGTAAGCTATGTCTACCTTAAGTTGACACCAATGGTACAAAACCTGCCCCTACACCCACGTCAAACCCAGCATTTTAGCCTAGACGCGCTACTACCTAATACAACTAACCTTACCGGATTTGGTATTAACTTGTGTAAATAAAGAGACAAAGGCAGATAAATGCGATAAAACAGAGAAAATAGAATCGAGATCTCTTTTTTATTCTTGTCATGATTCCTCCTCGCATTCGCCAAAAAATTCAAAAAGCTAAAGAAAAACGCCTCACCGAATTAGACTTGAGCAACTTCCCGGATGCAACAAAGGAGGAGAAATTAACCGAAATGCCCGCAGAAGTCTTTGAATTAGGATGGTTAGAACATTTAAAATTAAGCTATCATCGCCTGAAATCCATTCCCGATCAGATTTCTCAACTCTCTAATTTATCCATACTTTATTTAAGTGACAACCAACTCACTCACCTACCAGACTCGTTTTCTCAACTCTCTAATTTATCCCAACTTGATTTAAGTTCCAACCAACTCACTCACCTGCCAGACTGTTTTTCTCAACTCTCTAATTTATCCCAACTTGATTTAAGTTACAACCAACTCACACACCTGCCAGACTGGTTTTCTCAACTCTCTAATTTATCCTACCTTAATTTAAGAAACAACCAACTCACTCGCCTGCCAGACTGGTTTTCTCAACTCTCTAATTTATCCATACTTTATTTAAGGAACAACCAACTCACTCACCTGCCAGACTGGTTTTCTCAACTCTCTAATTTATCCCAACTTGATTTAAGTTCCAACCAACTCACTCACCTGCCAGACTGGTTTTCTCAACTCTCTAATTTATCCTACCTTAATTTAAGTAACAACCCATTAGAAGATCCTCCTATCGAAGTTGCTGAAAGAGGAATTAAAGCGATTCGGGAGTATTTTCGCCAGAAACGAGAAGCAGGAGAAGATACCCTTTATGAAGCGAAACTGCTCATTGTGGGAGAGGGTGAAGCCGGAAAAACAACTTTAGCTGGAAAAATTAATGACCCCAATTCTCCCCTTCCTAAACCAGACGAGTCTACACATGGTATTGATGTTAAAGAATGGCATTTTGATTTTCGAGGAAATGACTGTCGAGTTAATATATGGGATTTTGGCGGACAAGAAATCTATCACAATACTCATCAATTTTTTCTGACCAAGCGTTCTCTATATTTATTGGTAGCAGACAGTCGGAAAGAACATACTCAACTTGATTACTGGCTAAATATTATTGAACTTCTCAGTGGTGATAGTCCTTTGTTGATTATTAAAAATGAGAAGAATAATCGCCCCGTACAAATCAACGAATCGCAATTGCGGGGACGGTTTGAAAATCTTAAAGAAACTTTAGCGACTAATTTGGCTGACAATCGAGGCTTAGAAAATATTATTAGTCATATTCAACATTGTATTGCAAATCTCGATCATATAGGTAGTAAATTACCGAAAACTTGGACGAGAGTACGGGAAACTCTAGAACAAGATATACGCAATTATATTTCCCTCGATGAATATCTAGGTATTTGCCAAGAAAATGGCTTTAGAAATAAGCAAGATGCTTTACAACTCAGTCAATTCCTCCACGATATCGGCGTAATTCTTCACTTTCAAGATACTATAAGCTCTCCCCTCTATAAAACTATCATTCTCAAACCCGAATGGGGAACTAATGCCGTGTATAAAGTCGTTGATAATAATAACATTAAAAAGAAATTTGGTCGTTTTACCAATGACGATTTAGGTGATATTTGGTGTACAGAGCAATACGCCTCAATGCAGGGAGAATTATTAGAGTTGATGATTAAATTTAAACTCTGCTATCAACTTCCTGTAACGAATCAATACATTGCACCACAATTGTTAGATGCCAATCAACCGTATTATCAATGGGATAGCCAAAATAATTTAATGCTACGCTATGAATATGACTTCATGCCAAAAGGAATTATTACACGCTTTATTGTGGAAATGCACCGCTACATTGACGAGCCGAAAGTCTGGCGCAGTGGTGTTATTCTCCAAAGAGAAGATACCTTTGCAGAAGTCATAGAAAGTTACAACCAAAGAGAAATCAACATTCGCCTAGTAGGAACGAATAAGCGAGGCTTCTTGGCAGTCATCTCTGATAAGCTAGAAGAAATTCATGCTAGCTACCATCACTTGCGTGTGAAAAAATTAGTCCCTTGTAACTCCTCTGTTTGTGAAAATACTCAAGATCCTTGCTTTTTTGAATGGAATAAATTACAAGAAAGAAAACGCTATGCAAAACCAACCATCGAATGCGACAAGCCTCCCTTTAATGTTGTGAGCGTACAGGGATTAATCGACGATATCACTAATCTTAATAAGGACTTTAAAAAAATGACTGTATCCCGCGATAAAATATTCATTAGTTACAGCCACAAAGACAAAGATTATTTAGACAAACTGCAAGTCTATTTAAAACCTTTAGAAAGGCAAGGATTAGTCGATCGCTGGGACGACACCCGCATCAAAGCAGGGATGAAATGGCATGACGAAATCCAAAAAGCCCTTGATGCTGCCAAAATTGCTATTCTTTTAGTCAGTTCTAATTTCTTCGCCTCCGACTTTATCGATAAAGATGAACTGCCGCCTTTATTAAAAGCTGCCGAAGCCGAAGGAACTATCATTTTAGCTGTCATTCTCGATTCTTGTGATACGATTTTTAAACTTTCTGAACTCGACCAATATCAAACCATTAATCCACCCAGTCAACCTTTAAGTGGCATGGACGATCATCAAAAAGGCGAAGTTTTTAACCGTTTGGCAGCTAGCGTTTTAGAAATCTGTAATGAGAAACCCTAGAAACCCCTAGAAACCCGTTTTCTTGAAGAAAACGGGTTTCTAAACTTCATAAGTTCGGAACAGGCAACAAAATTTGTTAAATTGATAACTGATAACTGATAACTGATAACTGATAACTGATATGACCGTTTCTAGTCCGACTCGACCCATTCGTATTGGGTCTCGCAAAAGCCAACTCGCCTTAGTGCAGACCTATTGGATACAAGAACAACTCGCTCAGCACTATCCCCACCGCCAGTTTGACGTAGAAACCATGAGTACCCAAGGCGACAAAATTCTCGATGTTGCCCTCTCCAAAATTGGCGATAAAGGACTCTTTACCAAAGAATTAGAAGTCGGCATGATCGAGCGTCAAATCGATCTAGCAGTGCATTCACTTAAAGATTTACCGACTCAACTTCCCGCAGGATTAATTTTAGGCTGCGTGACCGAAAGAGTCGATCCGGCAGATGCCTTAGTCGTGCATGAAAGTCATAAAGACAAGCAATTAGCCTCTTTACCAGAGGGAGCAGTGCTGGGAACCTCGTCGTTGCGCCGTCTGGCCCAATTGCGCCACCATTTCCCGCATTTGAGTTTCAAAGACGTGCGCGGTAATGTTAACACCCGCTTAGCCAAACTTGATGCCGGGGAATACGATGCCATTATTCTAGCTGTAGCGGGGTTGAAGCGATTGGGAATGGGCGATCGCATCCATCAAGTCATTCCAAGTGACATCTCCCTGCATGCAGTGGGACAAGGAGCATTGGGCATTGAATGTCGTAGCGATGATGTAGAAGTTCTTAATCTTCTCAAAGCCTTAGAACACAAACCGACCCGCGATCGCTGCTATGCAGAACGGGCGTTGTTGCGAGAATTAGAAGGTGGCTGTCAGGTGCCGATTGGGGTCAATAGTAGCATCGAAAACGGGATTCTTAACCTAACGGGCATAGTAGCAAGTCTTGATGGGAAACAATTAGTCAAGGATTCTATTAGCGGGTCGCCAGAGCGTGCAGAGGAGCTTGGACGTGAATTAGCCGTTCGCCTGAAACAGTCGGGGGCACAGGCAATTTTAGCGGAGATTTTCGCGCAAATTGAGCGAGGATAAATTCCCCAACCCGTCTGTAGCGATTTACTGGGGTTCTGTCGTTATCAGTTCGCCAATCGCTTCTTTAGCGATCGCCATACTCAGGCGAATTTGTTGAATTTCGGAAAGTTGTTGCCAGGGAGCTTGCTTAATCGAGGTTTCTCCGCGCATGGCATGGGCTAGGGGACGGGCAAACTGTACCAAGTCCGCCTCTACCCAATTGCCCCACAACGGTTTGACACATTCAACCAATTGTTGCTCTAATTGAGAAAAATTATTGGCAGCCAACTGATGCGCTTGTTCGACAATCGTTTCTAACCACGTCGGAGGAACCATTTGACCAAATTTACGAAACAAAGAGGTACGAACGCGGGACGCATCGACTGTTGACCATCTCTGATGCAGTTGAGAAAAGAAGCGATCGGCGGGCGGGACAATTTCTGCTTCCGGCAGGGATTCCATGAGGGAAAATTGGTCTTCTAATTCCGTAAAATAAGCTTCTGTATGGGAGTCGGTAATATCCCAGGGATAGTTATAGTTATCTTCTACTTCTAAAAGTACCTCTAAAAAGTCTTCGGTTAGGGCATCTATCTCGTCTGAAGCGGTCGGTTGAACGGGTTGATAAGTCATAATAAATTCCTCGGTTATTCTGATAACAGTCTTATCTACACAGTTGTTTCTGCTGGTTCCGCAGAAAAATTTGGGTTTTTTGCGGTTGCGTGGGGGCCGATTGTGCCTGTTTTTTTATTAACACAATTAGTATCTTAAAGCTTGACTCGCTCAGAAGATCTTTTAAAAATCTGCATCGACGGCTTGCCAAAGACGAATTACGCCATCGCGATCGCCCATGACCAACCATCGGTTATCGGGACTGACCGCCACTGCTAAATCGACATGACCTTCAATGGTCTGTATCGGCAAACCCGTCGCGACATTCCACAATAGCACCGTTCCATCTTGACTGGTACTGACGAGGGTATTGCCGCTAGCACTGAAGGCAATATCGGTCACAGCATCAGCATGGCCGTAGAGAGTGCGCCAAATTTGGCCATTGTCTAAATCCCAGAGTTTGACAGTACTATCTTGACTGGCACTTGCTAAGATGTTGCCGTTGGGAGAAATGGAGACAGCATGGACAGGAAACTGATGTCCGGCAAAAGTGCGTTGTAATTTTCCGCCTTCGACATCCCACAGTTGCAGCCGACCCTCATAATTACCACTGGCGAGTAAAGTATTATTTTGACTGAAGACAACTGATTTAATTTGATTGGATTGAGGCGGTAGCGTTCGCCGCAACTGACCGGTTTTGACATCCCACAGAGCGATTGTTCGATCCCAACTGGCACTAGCGAGAAGTTGCCCGTCGGGGCTAAAAGCCACTGATTCGACGACGAACGGATGTCCTTTCAGTTTTCGCTGTAACTTGCCGGTTTGAGCGTCCCACAGGTAAACGTTGCCGTCGCTATCCCCGGTGGCAAAAATTTGTCCGTCGGGACTAATCTGAATTGACTCGACAGTAATTTCTTCGATTAAAGGACGCGATAATTGCAGTCCCGGCAGGTTCCATTGCTTGAGCGTGCTATCACCTCCCCCCGTAATTAGGGTTTTGCTGTCGGGAGCGATCGCCAGTGCTTGGATTGGACTGTTGTGCGCTTTGACAATCCGCAGCAGCTTGACCACTGGCTGAGATGGGGTTACGGTTGATGTGGGGGAGGGAGACGAAGTAGGCGGCGGCGAGGTTTCTGTTGCACTACAGCCTGCCACGAACAGCCAAAGAGCTAGAAGATAATAATAAGGATTGCCCATTGAAAAGCCTATCAAGCATTGTTCTTATTATCGGCTTTTCGGTAGGGAGAGGGAAGGGCGATCGCCAAATTAAAGCCTAATACTTTAAAACGCTTTGAATATTTTTGTTGGTACGATTGATCGAGAGAACCGCGCACGGAGTAGAAACGGTTGGAGAAGACGGTTGGCTGATTGAAGCCGTTTCATTAGTAACGTCAACGTGATTAATTAATACGCGATCGCCCTTTAAGTTTAACAGTACCCAGAAAGGATATTCAAAAGACGTTCCCTGTAAAATTAATCCCACCTTCGAGCAATTTCTAGACCGAATTTTTTCAACAGCTTCTTGATAAACAGGTTGGTACCCTTTCTGAGTGACAAAATATTGCTCAATTCTCGGCACAGCAAAAATATTTTTATCGCCTATCAACGGTCTAGTCGAGTTATTCATTACCCAGGGATAGGATAATATGAATAGGCTCAGTGCTAGGACATTTGTCATCTTAGGGTTTAAGCTTTTAGCTAAGACGGTTCCTAGCCAAGGAGCGAATAAAATGAATAGTGGTAAATGGAGACGACAGCGCCACGGAGACCAAGTAAACAACAAGCAGAACAGTAAAAAGCCACTAGAAACAACTAGTAAATAACCAAGCAAATAGGGTTGTTTTCGCAGTCTCTGATTGACGAAGAATAGACCAAAAGCACTAAAAATAAGCAACAAATGCACAGGATTGCCAGCAGTGTCTTCGTAAGTGGATAATGCCGGAACATAGAACTTAGGTGCTTTTGGACTCATTGTGCGAGGATCGTTAACATCCAATCCTAAAAAATGATGAAGGATAGTAATAAGTTTTTCGGTGATACCCGTTGTCGGCGTAATAAAATGCTCTAACCTTAAATTTCTGATAATATCTGCGTGCAAAGCTAAGTTTTTCAAACTACTAGAAATTAGAATAATTAACCCAAATTCTTGATTGGTTTCTCCGGTAGACAGACCTAGGACAGAGCCAAAAACGAAATAATTGCGAGTATAGTGACCTAAATTAAGAGCCAGCACGATAAAAAGCCCCATTAAAATAGGCTGCCAAACTTTCCAGCGCAGATTTTTAATGCCCCAGGCGAACAACCAAAGACTAAAGGGAAAAGCATAAATATAAGCTGTTCCTTTAGTTAAAATAGCTAGTCCCAAACTAGCACCTAATAGAGAAACTCTGATAAAAGTCATCCCTTCTTGCATGATTAAAAGGGAAAAGCAAGCAAAACAAACGAGCCAAAGCGCAACAACATAGTCATTATTTGTACTGGAAGCTTGTAAGATTCCCATCGGCATCGTTATACAAAAAACAGCCGCCAAAATCTGTCCTCGTAAATTAGTGCCTAGTTGCTTGGAAATTAAGGATACTCCGACAATACTTCCTACCATACTTCCCCATTGAATGAGATTAGCAAAGCGATCGCTATTACTCAAAATTTGAAAATGCATAATGGCAAATTCTGACCAAGGATTTTGGTAAAGTTGTTCGGGTGTATGGGTAGGATAATGAGCGACACTTTGATTTTGAATCCAGTGCATGACACGGCTCATGTGGTATTCCATCGAATCTGAGTGATTGGGTGGAGCGACGATAGCAATTAGGCAAATTATCCCGATAACTGAGATAATACTAATTACAAGAATGACTAAAAAAGAGGGTAAATTAATATTAATCTTTAGTTGCTTCCAACCTGGAATATACCATTTAAAATAAATACCTATTAATACCATATCTATTAACAGCCAGTAGGCGAATAACCATTCAATTTTAATCAAAGAAAAAATACTTAATGCCTCAGTACCTATTGTTAAAATAACACTCCATATCAGTAATGAAATGAGAATAGAATAACGCCAAGAATTTATTCTCGCTAGAGCAATTAAGCACAAAAGAACTAATGCGATTAAAGGCAAAAAAGTTCCCATAAACTACTCCAATTAAAAGAAAATAATTTAACTATAAGGTACAACAGCTTAGTCTCTATTCCGGTTGAGGGGCTGTCTGTTCTGGGTTAGGTTGCGGTTGGGACTGAGGCACAGCAGGCGGAGGCTCGATCGCAGACATTTGGGCAGCCAGCGCGGATAAAATTTGAGCGTACTGCACCTCTTGGTGTAATTGTTGAGTGGAAGATACCAGATTGCTCAACCCGAAAATCAAGCGCATCAACTCCCGTCGTAACTCTGGATTTCCTGTAATTTCGTCTACATCAGAGGTAATTTTTTGCACGTTTTCAAAGACGACGCGAGCAGAATCGAGGATTTGTTGCAGCTTTAGAATAGTTTGAGGATCGTTAAGTTGAGTAGATAAGTTGTTTAAATTCTCGGTTAATTCAGCAGCATTATTGGAAATTCTGTTGAGATTAGCAATAATTTCACTTCCGTTTAATTCAGACAAAACCGGATCGAGGCGAGTAACAGTTGTGCGGAGTTGGTTACTGGTCAGCGTGATACTATCAAGCGTACCTGTCAACCGATCTTGATTGACAGCGAGAAACCCACTAATTTCATTAGCCGCCTCCCCAACCGAGTTGAGCGTTGTATTAGCTGTGGCTAGCGTTGAGTTAAGATTTTGAATGCCTCCACTGCCTTTTAATTCACTAATCAGTCCATTAGCTTCGTTACTAAAACCACTGATATCAGTAGCAGCGCGATCAAGAGAACGCAGAGCAGAATTGAGGGTGCTGACACTGCCAGTCCGTTTAGCCTCTTCGAGAAGCGTAGTAGCTTCTGTGCTAAGAGCGCTGATGCGAGTCAGAGCAGTAGAGCTTTTTTGAGCAATAGACCGCAGAGAGGCAATCAATTCGGGATCGCCCAGTAGATTAGCAATTTTTAGCATGGAACGGATGAGCGTGTTGACATCCAGTTTGCCCTGACCATCCAAGCGAGAACCGTTACAGATAATAATCGTCGGGTCGCAGTCTTGATCGAGGGGGTTGGCGATCGCGCTACCCACAGGAAGGGGTTGCAAAGGTGTAATATCAATCGAAGTTTCGCCGACCAATCCCGATTGGATCGCTTCAATGAGAACATTGCTGGGAATCAGGCGATCTGAGGGAGAAATTTCGACTTGAATAGCAACGGCATTGGGTTCGGGGGTGATGCTAGTCACTTTGCCGATTCTAACCCCACGATAGGCGACTCGCGTCCCTACCGTCATCCCGCCAGCATTAGGAAAGAGAAAAGTCGCTTGAAAGTTGCGATTGCCAAAACTAAAATTTCTTAGCCACAGGGCCAATAAAACTAAAGCCCCTAGTGAAAGCAGTAACATCAAGCCAATTGCACTCTGTTGCAGCGATGGCGAAAACCGCCAACTTCCTCCACCACTTTGCATCTTTCACACTCCCCACTATTAACTATTCACTGAATCGGCCCTTCCATGCTTCCTGTAAAAAATTGTTTCAACACTGGATGCTCGGAAACATAGGCATCCTTCGTGTTTCCGTCCCACTGTATCTTACCTTGATAGAGAAAAACAATACGAGAGCTGGTATTGCGGATGGTAGTATCTTGGTGAGTGACGACGAGATAGGTGCTACAGGCTTTTTCGACAGTGAGTAAGTTGTCAATGAGCATTTCGATTCGAGTTGAAACAATGGGATCGAGTCCAGCAGTCGGTTCGTCATAGAGGAGAATGTTAGAAGTTGTTTCCTTCGCGTCGGGGTTCCTTAAAATGGCGCGGGCTAAACTGACCCGCTTTCGCATTCCTCCAGAAATTTCGGCGGGATAAAGCTTTGCACTGTCGGGAAGTCCTACCATTGTCAGCGTTTCTTCGACTAGCTCCCGAATACGCGCTCTGGGTAGTTTAGAATGGCGATAGAGGTCAAATCCCACATTTTCGTCAACGCTGAGGGAGTCAAACAAGGCTGATTGCTGGAACACCAACCCTACCCCCAAGGGATCTTCCCCCTGTTCAATCGTACCGCGCCGTTTGTGTCCGTAGATGTAGACTTCGCCGCGATCGGGGGCGAGTAATCCAGCAATAATCCGCAAAACAGTCGATTTTCCTGTGCCAGAGGGGCCAATAACGCCGACTGCTTCCCCTGGATAAATTTGCAGGTCTATGTTATCAAAAATTACCTTTTTACCAAAGGCTTTAGATACCCCCTTAAGTTCGATGAGCGGTTGTTCCATATTATTTTTTCCCCCAGTGAGCAAGATGCTTACACTTCTATTACCCTATTATTTTTTCCCCCAGTGAGCAAGATGCTCATACTTCTATTGCTATAAAATTGAGTCAGCAATATCTTAAGTTGGAGTTTTAAGCTATGGAACCGATTTCTCTCATTCTCGCTGCGTTGGGTGCTGGTGCTGTTGCTGCTGCTAAGGATACGGTGGGAACTGCTATTAAGGATGCTTATGAAGGTTTAAAAGGGTTAATTAAAAAGAAATTTGCAGCAAACGAATCAGCAAAAGTTGTATTAGATGAACACGAAAAAGATCCAGAAACTTATGAAGCAGCACTGAAAAAGAAGTTAACCGAAGCAGAGATTGATAAGGATGAAGAAATTCTTAAAGTAGCGCAAGAAGTTTTGAAGCAAGAAGATCCACAAGGGGCGATCGCAGGTAAGTATAATATTAATGTTGCAGGGGATATTAAAGGGATTGTCGGGGATGTAAGCGGTGGAAACATCAATCAGACGATTAGTTAGTTAAGCAGCAGATGCATCTAAACGACAGATGAATGGCGAGCAAGAGGCTCGCCCTATATACAATAGTTCTAACGATCCCAGTAAGGCAATTTAAATGTATGATAGCTGAACTAGAAGACACTGCTAAAACTTTCATTTTAATAGGAGTACCATGTTATGTCAATCACGATCGAAGTTGAACTTAAGGAAATTTTAGGGCAAATCAATCAGAAGCTAGACAATATTCAGAAAGATGTCACTGATATAAAAGTCGAATTAACCGAGGTTAAGGGTGATATTAAACGTCTAGATAACAAAATCGATGGTGTAGAAAAACGTCTAGATGACAAAATTGATAGTTTAGGGAAGCGTTTGGATGACAAAATTGATAGTTTAGGGAAACGTTTGGATGACAAAATTGATGGTTTAGGGAAGCGTTTGGATAATCAAGAGTTTATTAGTCGAGGGATTTTAGTCGCTTTGATTGTAGCTATTTTAGGCGGGTTAGCTAAGTTGTTTGGATGGGTAGGGAATCCTTAAAATGTTTCTCTGGATTTCCGCAGCCGAGGGAATGACATCAGGTGTAAACTGTCGTGCATCTAAATCACATATTGGTCTTTGCCTCTTGCCTGCTGCCGAAGGCACTCGCTTTGCGAGACCTAAACCAGTAATTTAAATGCGCTACAGCTTATCTCCCCTCTTTGCTAGGATATAAAAACGAACTGCCAAAATTTGCTGAGAAAAACGATGAAAACACCTCCTATGCAAAGTCAATTAAAATCTCTCTATGAACAAGATGAGCATCTCTGGTTAACTGCAACGATTAAGCTACTCAGAGAAAATCGTCTAGCAGAGTTGGATATCGAAAATTTAATTGAGGAGTTAGAGTATTTGAGTAAACGGGATAAAAATCGAGTTGAGAGTTTTTTAAGGCAGGTTATGATTCATCTTTTATTAATTCAATATTGGACAGAAGAATATGAATATAATTATAGACACTGGCAAGGGGAAATAGCGACTTTTAGAATTCAACTAAATCGAGCATTGACCTCTAATCTTAAAAAACATCTATTAGATAATCAAGCAGAAATCTATCAAGAAGCTGTTTTTATTGTCACTCAAAAAACAGGTCTATCTCCTCAAATTTTACCTTCAAGTTGTCCTTATTTCCTAGAACAAGTATTAGACAAAAATTGGCTGCCTTCTTAAATAACGTTGATTGTAGGAGAAAGGTTTTAAAATGAGCGATCGCACTTCAAGTTACTTTTCAGAAATTGGGGGTGATTTCAAAGGTATCCAAGGGGATATTAGCGGCGGAGTTATTAATCAATATATTATTACTGAAAAGTCTGGGATTGAAATTAGGAGTCAACGCTTAATTACGGGTTCTCCTTATTTGGGTTTAAGGAAGTTTGAAGTAGATGATAAGGATAAGTTTTTTGGAAGGGATAAATGGATTGTTAAGTTAACAAGTTATTTAGAAGAAAAGAATGTTCTCCTGCTTTTGGGTGCGTCAGGAAGCGGTAAATCATCCCTAATTCAAGCTGGTTTAATTCCTGCTTTAAAGGATAGATTGGGTTCTAATCAATTAGTTAATTTAACTTTTGTTCCTGATGTTAATCCTTTTGAATCTTTTTATGGTTGTCTTTTAGCTAATAGATATACACAATCTCAATCGAAACTTGCTCAAACGGTTAAGGAAGATACTCTTGTTCAAGTTGTGCAAGCTTTAAAAAGTGATTCTCAATGGTTGATATTTATTGATCAATTTGAAGAATTATTTACCCGTACACCGAAAACAGAACAGAGTATTTTTATAAAAAATCTGATTAAATTGATTAATAATTCGGATGCTTCTGTTAAAGTTATTATGACAATGCGGGCTGATTTTTTAGATAAATTAAGTCCTTATTCCGACTTAGGAAAGATTCATGATTCCTTTAGTCGGATGTTAACAGATATGGAGGATAGTGATTTAAGATTGGCTATTGCTGAACCTGCGGCGAGAAATGGAGTAATATTTGAAAAGGGATTAATTGATACAATTATTGCTGATTTTAAGCAACAAGCTGGTTCTTTACCACTGTTACAATATACTCTAGATTTACTGTGGAATAATGATGATATTCAAGATAGAGTTTTAAATGCTAAGACTTATCAAGATTTGGGAGGAGTAACTGGCGCACTTCAGCAACAAGCAGATAAGATTTATGATAAGTTTGATGAAACACAACAAAAGTTAGCTAAGGAAATCTTTTTAGAGTTAATTAGTTTAGAAGGGAAAGAAGCGGTTAGTAGAAGGGCGGATAAAGCGATTTTTGAGCAGGATGAAACACAAAAAGATGTTCTCTATCAATTGATTGATAATCGCCTTTTGGTGAGTAAGGGAGAAGACGGAAAAACAACGGTTGAAGTGGCACATGAAGCGTTAATTCGTTCTTGGAAAGTGTTACAGGATTTAATTCGAGAGAAGGAGGAGATAATTATTCTGAGAAATCGTTTATATGCTGATGCGAAACAGTGGGATGAAATACGCAAGCAAGATTCACAAAAAGCTAATAGTGAACTGTGGAGTGGTTCTAAGTTAGCGCGAATTGTTGAGTTTAAAAAAGAACAAGCTTTACCTAATTTGGATGGGGTGGCAATTGCATTTATTGAGGCGAGTGTTACTCAAGCAGAACGTCAAAGGAATGAAAAAATTAGAACAGCGCGAAGAATTACGGCAGGTTCGTTGGTAGCGGTAATAATTAGTAGTGGTTTGGGTTGGATGGCTTGGCAAAAAACGCGACAAGCTGAACTCAATTTAGCACACTCTCGCGGCTTTTCCTCTGTGTCTCTATTTAATGAAGGGAAAGAGTTGGAAGCTTTTGTTGAAGCAATTAAGGCGGGTAAAACCCTACAAAATCAACACGCAGACGATACGGAAGTAACTGATGCTTTGCAGAAATTTTTGGTTGAGGGAAGGGAATATAATCGCTTAATAGGGCATAATTACAGTGTCAATAGCGTGAGTTTTAGCAGCGACGGTAAGACCTTAGTTTCTGGCAGTGATGACAGCACAATCAAACTGTGGAATGTAGAGACAGGTCAAGAAATCCGCACTCTCTCTGGGCATAATAATAGTGTCAATAGCGTAAGTTTTAGCAGCGACGGTAAGATATTAGCTTTTGGTAGTGCTGACAACACTATCAAACTGTGGAATGGAAGCAATGGTTGGGATTTAGACGCTTTAATGGGGCGTAGTTGCGATTGGGTACGCGCTTATTTGCACAATCCTAATTCTGATGTTAGGGAGGAGGATAGGGATTTGTGTGATGGGATTTGATCCCCCCCTGCCCCCCTTAAAAAGGAGGGAGAATACAGAAGGATTTTGAGGATTAAAAGTGAGCTATTTTGACGGACATTAACAGCGATCGCTAAACTATTGAGATGTTTCTTTAAACTGATTATTATAAATGAGAGAAATTGTTTTTTATCGAACAGAATCTGGAGTCAGTCCCATAACCGACTTTTTAGATTCCTTATCTGGAAAACAAGCTCAAAAAGTGCTTTGGGTGTTACGATTAATTGATGAGTTAGACATTGTACCGAGTCAATACCTCAAAAAATTAATTAATACTGATGATATATGGGAGGTAAGAGTTCAAGTTGGTAATAATATATTTCGTCTGCTTGGCTTTTTTGTCAAAAATAATTTATTAATTTTAACCAACGGATTTACGAAAAAGACCCAAAAAACACCCTCTCAAGAAATTAACCTAGCGCAACAGAGAAAACGAGACTATTTAAACAGGAGATTAAACAATGAGTGATCTAGAGAAATATATTAACCAACGAAAACAAACTGATCATGAGTTTGCTGAAAACTTTGAATCTGGCTATCTCAGTTTTAAATTGGGATTGATCCTAGCACAAGCCAGAGAAGAATCTGGTATCACTCCCGAAGAATTAGCTCATCAGTTAAACTGGGATAAAACACAAATTTCGCAAATTGAAAATAATTTAGAATCTGTTGATATTGCTACCCTAGAAAAATATGTCAAGGCTTTAGGCAAAGAACTAATTCTAGAAATTAGATAGCCAAAGAGAAAATAATGATGAAATAGATAAACGCTCTCAAGAAATAGAAAATTTAGGATTTGATCTTTATGATTCTTTTCATATCGCTTGTGCCGAATATGCTAGAATAGATATATTACTAGCTACAGATGACAGATTGCTCAAAAAAGCCAGAAAATATAGTGATTTATTGCGAGTTAAATTAGATAATCCTGTTACTTGGTTAATGAAAACTTTGCTATTACAAGGAGATGAAAACAATGACACCAATTGAGCTAAGACAAAAAGGCTATCAAGCATTAGTTAAAGAATTAGGACAAGTCGATGCTATTCGCTTTTTACAAGATACTGGATGGGGTTTTGGTGACTATACTCAAGAACGTCAACAGACCTTAAAAAATGTGACAAGAGCCGATTTTTGGCAAGATATTCGAGAGATTAGAAGTAAACAGGATTAAGCGAAAACCTTTCACTCCTACAGTTGGCGAATCCTAATTCTGATGTTAGGGAAAAGGATAGACGTTTGTGTGATGGGATTGGTACGAATAAGCGATAATATAGTTATCCACTATGGAAGTTTAGAGGAGAAAATGATCTTACTCAATTATTGTGAAAAAGCTTTGCAACAAGCCCAATACAAAAAACTAGATGATGGTACTTGGTTCGCGGAAATCGAAGGTTTTCAAGGCGTTTGGGGAAATGGTCGGACAATTGAAGCGTGCCGCCAAGACTTGTTAGAAGTTTTAGAAGAATGGCTCATCTTAAAATTACAAGATGGCGACCCTTTACCCGTTATAGATGGACTAGAAATTAAAGTTACGACAGTTGCCGAAGTTTAATTATGACATCAGCAATTTCTCGCAGAAAATTAATCAAAAAATTTAGAGCATTAGGCTATACAGGCCCTTTTTCTGGCAGTAAACATCAGTTCATGAAAAAAGGTCAGCATAAAATTCGCATTCCTAACCCTCATGGAAATCAAGAAATATCTACAGATTTAGTGAAGGAAATACTCAGACAAGCTGGTATTAGTGATGAAGAATGGGACAACGCTTAAGGAGCAAAACCAATGAGGGGCGCGGTTGCGATTGGGTACACAATTATTTAACTCATAATCCTAAGAAATAAATAGCCGTTCTCAAGAAATAGAAAATTTAGGCTTTGGTTTTTATGATTCTTTTCATATTGCTTGTGCTGAAAGTGCTAAAATAGATATATTATTAACAACAGATGATAGATTGCTCAAGAAAGCGATTAAGTATAGTTATCTATTCCAAGTAAAATTGGATAATCCTGTAACCTGGTTAATGAACACTTTTTTATTAAAAGGAGATAAAAATAATGACACCAATTGAATTAAGACAAAAAGGTTATCATGCTTTAGTTAAGGAGTTAGGACAAGTTGATACCATTCGCTTTTTGCAAGATTTAGGATGGGGTTCTGGTGATTATACTCAAGAACGTCAACAGTCTCTAAAAAATGTGACAAGAGCCGATTTTTGGCAAGATATTCAAGAAATTAGAGTAAAAAAAGATTAGTAATACAAAATAATGAGACAGCGTATTCGCTTTCATCTTGAGGAAATGGATGACCTAAACGAAACCCTAAAATAATCCATCCTTCAAGCGCATCTTGCAAATCTTCCCGACACGCTTCTAGGGTATTTCCAGTTCCCCAAACTCCCTCACATTCAGGGATTTCTCCATAATAAGTTCCATCCTCTAGCAACTCATAAGTTGCCTTCTGCATCGCTGTGGCAATATATTTAGTTAACATGGGAGCAAAACCAATGAAAGCTAATATTTATGATGGTATCATAATCAATTTTGAACTAATGAAAACATTTACAGCAATTATTGAGAAAGATAGAGAAACGGGACTTTATGTTGGCTATGTCCCTGGATTTCCTGGCGCACATTCCCAAGGGGAAACCTTAGACGAGTTACAGCACAACTTAAGTGAAGTTATTGAAATGCTACTTGAGGACACAGAACCTATTTTAGAAGCAGAATTTGTCGGAACACAGCAAATTATCCTTCAGTCAGCATGAGCAATATTCCTGTTCTTAAACCACAAGCCGTTGTCCGCATCCTTGAAAATCTGGGATTTGTAGAAGTGCGACAAAAAGGTTCTCATAAACAGTTTCGTCATGAAGATGGTCGGGGGACAACTGTTCCCTTTCATCAAGGACGGGATATTTCACCAACGTTGTTACGGAAGATTGCTTTTGATAGCGAAGGAAGATTAGTCAGAATTGATATTGATCGAGCCAGTCAAAGTGTTGACTTAACTCGCTTCGAGACTGAATCATTGCCCATGAATTCTGTTATATTAACCAAATAAAAGTAGTGTTTATGAAGCTACAGCTTACTCAAGTTTGTAGGGTAAAGGGTTAGCAAAAATTTGTTAATTATATATATGCAATTTCTAGATTTTGAAGTGGTTAGCGTCAATCCCCAAGGAGAGGTAGTTCAACGCGATCGCCTGACCTCCTCCTATCACCTCGAACCCGCGATCGCACTGACAATGGCTGCCATTCCTGCCGGAACCTTTCTCATGGGGTCACCATCAACCGAAGAAGGCTTTCATCCCTCACAAAGTCCTCAGCATTCTGTCAACTTGCAAGAGTTTTGGATGAGTCAATTTCCCATTACTCAAGCACAATGGCGCTCAGTTGCCAAATTGCCTGCCGTCAAGCAATCTCTATCTGCTGAACCCGCTAACTTTAGCGAGAACAATCGTCCAGTCGAACAGGTTTCCTGGTTCGATGCTATAGAATTTTGCGCCCGATTATCTCACTTTTTCCAGAAAACTTATCACTTACCCAGTGAGGCGCAGTGGGAATACGCCTGTAGAGCAATAAGATCCCCCCTAATCCACGCCAGTTGCTCTACTTGGGGGAACCCCAAGACCGCACTGGCTCCCCTTAGTAAGGGGGGAACCGAAGGTGGGGGGATCGAGGAGTCAGGGGTGAGGTCATATCCTTTTCATTTCGGTGAAACCCTGACGACAGAACTCGCCAACTATTCGGGAGTCAATTGGGAATATCAAGGGAAAATTTGTAGCAAAGGTTCCTATGGTGCGGGGCCGTTGGGAGAAGATAGGAGGGAAACAACGCCAGTCGGTGCTTTTGGGGTAGCCAACGCTTTTGGCCTGTATGATATGCATGGGTTAGTGCGAGAGTGGTGTGCAGATGTCTGGCATCCCACCTATGCAGGCGCACCGACAGACGGAACCGCTTGGATGTCAGGCGGCGACTCCAATAAACGAGTTTTGCGGGGAGGTTCCTGGAATAGCAGTCCCCAAAAATGCCGCAGCGCCTACCGAGGTAAATTTGACCCCAGTGCCTCGCTTTATGACATTGGGTTTAGAATCGTCTGTGTCGATTGAGCATGATTGATGGCTGTTCTATTCTCTGCGGTCATTCCGGTTGCTTTTATTATCTTAATTGGTTGGATTGCGGGCCGGATGCTGCATTTTGACCTGCAATCGCCCTCTCAAATTATCGTTTATGTTTTGGCCCCAGCATTAGTCGCTGACAGTCTCTACCGCACTCAACTTTCGGTACAGAGTGCCGCTAGCTTGTTACTAGGCGTTGCTCTTATATCCCTGTGCTTGTACCTGATTGTCTGGGGGGTGAGTTGTGCTTTAAGGTTGCCTAGGGTGACGCAAAAAATGCTGCTGGTAACAACGTTACATCCCAACAATGGCAATATGGGGTTGCCTTTGATTGATTTTGCTTTCGGCGCGGCAGGTTTGGAGCGAGCGATCGTTTACATGATTGGTACGAGTATTCTATTATTTGGGGTCGCGCCTGCGTTGCTGAAAGGTGGTGGTTGGCAGGTGGGTTGGCGGATGACACTGAAACTGCCTTTAATCTGGGCAATGTTGGGGGGATTGGCCCTGCGGCTGTTAAACGTAAAATTACCCTTTAAACTGGATGAAGCATTGCATTTGCTGGGAAAATCGGCAATTCCCTTGGCTTTATTGATTCTGGGGATGCAACTGGCAGATACTCGTTTTGGGGTGGCTCGCTATGAATTGGGGTCTACTGCTTTAAAATTGTTGGTAGCTCCTGTCGTTGCTTTTGGCATTGGGCGACTTTTGCACCTACAAGGGTTGGACGCTCAGGTGTTAATCTTGCAGACTGCCATGCCGACGGCAGTCAATACCATTGTGTTAGCCACCGAATTTGGCGGTGATAGCGATCGCGTTGCTAAAACCATTGTAGTGACAACTTTAGCAAGTTTTTTGACACTGCCGATATTGCTTTGGAGTTCTGCGGGATTGTGAGATTAGTTAATAGTTAATAGTTAATAGTTAATAGTTAATAGTTAATAGTTAATAGTTAATAGTTAATAGTTAATAGTTAATAGTTAATAGTTAATAGTTAATAGTTAATAGTTAATAGTTAATAGTTATTATATTACCTGACGGAAATTGGAGGTTTGTTTAATGACTGATTTAAACCACATGACAACCAAAGAACTAAAAAACTATCTTTCTGAAAATAGAAACGATGATGATAAATTTAGTAAGGAACCTGAAAGAATTTTGTATTTGGCTATTCCTGTTGATATTTACAACACTTTTTTTAAGCTTGAATTTACTAAAACTTCTATAATAGATTATCAAATTAAATTAATTGTTTACGATCCCGCAGAGGAGGCGATTGTTCAATGGCTAAATTAGATAATTATCGTCAATATATTAAATCTGTCTTAAGCAAGTATGGTGAATATAAACCTGCTTATGGTGAGATAGAAGTTCAATTAGTTTTTGATGAGGACAGAAATCACTATCATCTCATGACAGTGGGTTGGGATGGTTATGAAAGAGTCAGGGGATCGATTATTCATATTGATATCAAAGATGGGAAAATTTGGATTCAACATGATGGAACTGAAATCGGTGTCGCTAACGAATTGGTTGAGATGGGAGTCCCCAAAGAGGATATTGTTTTGGCTTTTCATGCACCTTATCGCAGACAATACACGGAATTTGCTACAGCATAAGAGCGAGAAACACTATAATAATTTAAATGTTAAGTTTTGAACGAGTAAGCTATAAGTTGTGATTAGGAGTATGCTATGAATGATCGAGAAGCGTTAGAAACTTATACTCTTGCTGAATTGAAAGAAAAAGTCAAAAAAGAGAGGCAGGAACGACTTCAGAATGGTCTTGCAGATGAAGATTTTCGAGTTTATTTTCAGAAAAGCAATTTGACGCTTCAAATTGAGCTTGATGGTAAAAAGTTTTATGAAATCGATCTTGAGGGCTGTCGTAACTCAAACGAGTTGCTAGATTGGGTTCTGCATCTTCATGGTAAAACATGGGGATGTTCAGGCGGCTTACTGGCAGCAGTGTTAACCACCTTTAAGGATGCGTGTCATGATGTGTTTGGTCAGGACATTAATACTCTGCTTAGAAGCGGAAAAACGTTAAATTGGAAAAATCCTCAGTAGCGATCGCCTTATTTTTAAAAAATTTCTAGCCATTGGGTTTCTCTCGATCACCTATTTAGTGTATGGTTCAGTTTGCATCTAGTCAACACCGATTCCTTTTCTATGAAACCAGCCTCTGAGTCTAACAATGGCGAGAATTCGCTTGAAAATCGCTTCTATCTGCAAAAATTACTCCCTAACACTCTCGTAGATGACGGAAAAGAGATACTCGAAGGACTTTCTCAACCGCAAAAGTCCATCCCTCCTCGCTACTTCTACGATGACAGAGGCTCGGCATTATTTGAGCAAATCTGTGAGTTGCCTGAATATTACCCAACGCGAACAGAAGCGGCAATTTTAACCCAATACGCCTCAGAAATTGCTCAAATTACCGGATCTTGTGAGTTAGTCGAATTAGGAAGTGGCAGTTCTAGCAAAACGCGCCTGCTACTGGATGCTTACCAAGATTTAAACTATACTCTGTGCTATGTTCCGGTAGATGTCAGTGCCAAGATTTTGACCGATAGTGCTTGGCAATTACTCCAAGATTACCCTTACTTTGAGGTACGTGCTTTAGTCAGTACCTACGACTTAGCCTTACAATTTTTAACCACCTCAACTCCGTTTTCTAGCCGAATGATCGCTTTTTTGGGCAGTACCTTGGGCAATTTTAATCCACAAGCGTGCGATCGCTTTTTTTCTCAAGTGACGGCAGCACTCAAGGCGGGAGATTACTTGTTGCTGGGTATCGACTTACAAAAACCGATTGACACCCTCGAAGCGGCTTACAATGACAGCCAAGGGGTAACGGCGGCTTTTAACCTCAACGTGCTGCAACACCTCAATTGGCGTTTTGACGGCAATTTTGATCTGGATCTATTTGAACATCGTGCTTTTTATAATATTACTGAGGCACAGATAGAAATGCACCTCGTCGCCAAGCGATCGCATTCTGTCTATTTGCAAAAACTCCATTTTACCGTTGAATTTGAAGCGGGAGAAACAATTTTAACCGAAATCTCTCGTAAATTCGAGATTAAGGCGATGCAATCCTACCTAGCACGACAGGGATTAAAGCCGCTTCAAGTCTGGACAGATTCTCAACAGTGGTTTGGCGTGATATTGTGTCAAAACAATTCAAAATTCATAATTCATAATTCATAATTCATACTGCCTCCTGCTATAATTCGGGTTTATAATAATCATTCTCGCTAATGGGGCCGATCGCTTCTCGATCTTGATTAATGCATCCTGGCTTACTGACATAATTGCACACTCGGGCCCACAATCGGGCGCGAGTCCCGGCGGAACCTGACGCAAAAATTACCTTATCTCCGCCTTGAATTTTGACTCCACACACCGGACAAGTTTGTACGTTAGTATTAGACATAAGTATTTATTACTAAACCTTTATGATTTTGCCACAAGATAGCCTCATCTTTTGGCAAAAATCGTTATTGGGGATACATAATAGCGGAGTTATGTCAACGATTGATGGAACTTATAATAGAAATTATTAAATGATATTTGTATCATAAACACCCTTTAATCTATGATTAGATTGACGAAGTCAGAGGAAGCTCCGCCAATGCAGCGGCGGAGTCTCTCTGACAGCGTTACTTGTCATAGCGAATACCACGCTAGGATTCAAATGACGATGGTTTACAGACTGATTATGAAGCCCAAGAGAGGGAGTTTCCAGTGATTCAAGCGACTTTACATCAGCTTATCGTGTTTGAAGCCACTGCTCGTCACGGCAGTTTTACCCGCGCCGCCGAGGAGTTGTTTATCACGCAACCGACAGTATCAAGTCAAATCAAACAACTGACTAAAGGAGTGGGTTTGCCTTTATTTGAGCAAATTGGCAAACGTCTTTATTTGACCGAAGCGGGTCAAGAATTGCGACAAACCTGTCAGGATGTCTTCGAGCGGTTGAAGAACTTTGAGATGAAGGTGGCCGATCTCAAAGGAACTAAACAGGGGCAATTGAAGATATCGGTTATTACGACGGCTAAATACTTCATTCCTCGGATTTTAGGTTCATTTTGCCAAACCTATCCCGGAATTGATATTGCCTTAGAAGTCATCAATCACCAACAAATTCAGCGACGGATGTTGGAAAACGAGGACGATCTTTATATTTTGAGCCAGCCACCCGAAGAGATGGACTTGTGTACCCAATCGTTTTTGGACAATCCTCTAGTGGTCATCGCTCGCAAGGATAACCCCCTAGCCAATCAAAGCAACCTGCCTATTACCAGTCTCGACGCTCAACCGTTTATCATGCGCGAACAGGGTTCTGGAACGCGACAGGCGGTACAGAGTCTCCTTGCTAAACACCAGGTTGATGTCCAGGTTCGTCTAGAATTGGGCAGTAATGAGGCGATCAAACAAGCAATTGCGGGTGGCATGGGAATTTCGGTGCTATCCCAGCACACGCTCATCTCTGAGGGAATCGATAGTGAACTCACCGTTCTCGATATAGAACACTTTCCCATTAAACGTCGCTGGTATGTTGCTTATCTGGGGGGAAAACAGCTATCGGTCATTGCTAAGACCTTTTTGACTTATTTGCTCGAAGAAAGTCAGAAATTTAGCGTTCCTCGCCTGCCTGTTCTGTCCGAAGTTTAACGAATGACCCGATTTATCCTTTCGTAATCCCGTTACCCCCGACGAAATTTGTGATTGTCTGTTAAAACTCTTAGAACTCAAAAGCTTACTGCAAAGGGAAGCTAATCGTCATAAAATCAAGCTCAACGCGGAAAACTTACCCAAATTATGGATACTTACCCCCACAGCCTCGAGTGAAATCCTCTCAGGTGTTAGGGCTACAATAGAGAATGATTGGGGAGAAGGCATTTATTTTTTAGGGGCAACTTTGAGAAGTGCGATAGTCGTCATCCATCAGTTACCACGCACTCCTGATACGCTGTGGATAAGACTGCTTGGCCGAGGAAACGTGCAAAAACAGGCGATTAATGAACTAGAATCTCTTACACTAACCAATCCTTGCCGGGAGACTACGCTAAAATTAGGGACAAAGGATAGTCGTAGAGAATTTGCTCGCCTCTCGCTTTGGAGAATTAGATGCTGAACTCAATTGATAGCACGTTTTTGTAGCGAGTAGGGTATAGTAATTGTCTCGTCAAGCTTCTCGTCACCCGAAATTGACCCCATAGGGCGATCGCACTTGCCAGCCTATCTACGTTAGAATTATTAAGAAATCTATACTAAATTACCTATCCTATCTCTTTCAGTTTTATGCCGCTCCCCATTCGCAACGTCGCCATCATTGCCCACGTCGATCACGGTAAGACTACCCTCGTCGATGCCCTTCTCAAACAGTCTGGAATCTTCCGCGAAGGAGAAGATGTCCCCGATTGCGTGATGGACTCTAATGACCTCGAACGGGAACGAGGTATCACCATTTTGGCGAAAAATACCGCCGTTCGCTACAAAGAGACATTAATTAATATCGTCGATACTCCCGGTCACGCGGATTTTGGCGGAGAAGTTGAACGAGTCTTAGGCATGGTCGATGGCTGCATCCTGATTGTAGATGCCAACGAAGGCCCCATGCCGCAAACCCGCTTTGTCCTCAAAAAAGCCCTAGAAAAAGGCTTGCGTCCCATCCTCGTCATCAACAAAATTGACCGCCCCAGTGCCGAACCCTTCCGCGCCATTGATAAGGTGTTCGACCTGTTTGTTGAGTTGGGGGCAGACGACGACCAGTGCGACTTTACCACTCTGTTCGCTTCGGGATTAGATGGCTATGCCAAAGAAGACTTCGACGCGCCAGGAACAGATATGCAACCCCTGTTTGAAGCGATTTTGCACCACGTTCCGCCACCAGCCGGCGACCCGACTAAACCCCTCCAATTACAAGTCACCACCCTCGATTATTCGGAATATTTGGGACGGATTGTCATCGGTCGCATCCACAATGGAATTATTAAAGCAGGACAGCAAGCTGCTTTAATTACGGAAAAAGGCGAGATTGTCAAAGCAAAAGTTAGTAAATTGCTGGGATTTGAAGGCTTAAAGCGCATTGAAATCGCAGAAGCCAGTGCAGGCAATATTGTTGCTGTCGCTGGATTTGCTGATGCCAACATCGGCGAAACGTTAACCTCTCCCGATGACCCACAAGCGTTGCCGCTAATTCGGGTAGACGAACCTACCCTGCAAATGACCTTTTCGGTCAATGACTCTCCTTTTGCCGGACAGGAAGGCACTTACGTCACCTCGCGGCAACTGCGCGATCGCCTTATGCGAGAATTAGAAACTAACGTCGCCCTGCGCGTCGAAGAAAGCGATTCCGCCGACAAGTACCTCGTGTCGGGACGCGGTGAATTGCATCTTGGCATCTTAATTGAAACCATGCGGCGCGAAGGCTACGAGTTCCAAGTCTCTCAACCGCAAGTTATCTATCGGGAAGTCAACGGACACCCCGGCGAACCCTTTGAATACTTGGTGTTGGATGTGCCTGAAGCAGCCGTTGGTGCGTCTATCGAACGCCTCGGACAGCGCAAAGGAGAAATGCAGGATATGCAAGCAGGCGGCAACAGTCGCACTCAACTCGAATTTGTCATTCCGGCGCGGGGACTAATTGGTTTCCGAGGCGAATTCATCCGCCTAACTCGCGGCGAAGGCATCATGAACCACAGCTTCCTCGAATACCGTCCCCTCATTGGCGATTTGGACACCCGCTACAATGGCGTTATGATCGCCTTTGAAGAAGGTGTTTCTACCTTCTACGCCATGAAAAACGCTGAAGACCGAGGCGTATTCTTCATTACCCCTGGCACGAAAGTCTACAAAGGCATGATTGTCGGCGAACACAACCGTTCGCAAGACATCGATTTAAACGTCTGTAAGACCAAGCAGCTAACTAACCATCGGGCAGCCACGGGCGATGAATTGGTGCAGTTGCAATCACCGATGGAAATGAGTCTAGAACGGGCATTAGAGTACATCGCGCCGGATGAATGGGTTGAGGTAACGCCAGCATCGATTCGCCTGCGGAAAATGCCTGCCAAAAAACTCGCTAAGCGTTAAAGGAACGTGATAAACGTAAGGTGGGCAATGCCCACCCTACAAAATTTATTTAGCCAGCAACTTCTTCTAGGCGAAATGCTTTTCGCTTTAAGGTTCTAATGGCTCGATTGGTTAACTGGCGAACGCGCTCGTGACTGATGCCACATTGCTTGCCAATTTCTTTATAACTCATGCATCTGCCATTATGCAGCCCGAAGCGTAAGGCAATAATTTCTCGCTGGCGAGGCGGCAAATTTTCAAGGAGTTCATTGACTTTAGACTCTAATTCTTGTTGACGAATAAAATCAAGAGGTGAAGCCCCTTCATCTGGTAAAAGTTCACCCAATTCTGTGTGGTTTTCGTCAAGGATAATATTGAGACTTTGAGAGTTAGAATGATAAGCGGCTTGGCGAATATGACGCAATTTATCAATAGAAATTTCCATGCGTTCAGCAATTTCTATTTCTCTCGGTTGCCGCCCCAATTCAGTCGTCAATTCTCGCAGGGTTTTTTTGAGTTTATTCAGGTTATCCGTCATGTGAATAGGCAGACGAATAATACGGCTTTTTTCAGCGATCGCTCTCGTAATCGACTGGCGAATCCACCAGTAGGCATAGGTAGAAAATTTATAGCCGAGGGAAGGATCGAATTTTTCGACACCTCGAATTAACCCTAAACTGCCTTCTTGAATTAAGTCTAATAATGATAGCCCTCGGTTTTGATAGCGTTTAGCAATTGAAACGACCAGACGCAGATTTGCTTTAACCATTGTCCGCTTTGCTAGCCTGCCTTGTTGGAGAATTTTTTCTTCTTCTTGGGTTAAAGGTTTCGTTTTTAAGAAGGGAATTGCCTGTTGAATTTGGTTGGCGAGATCGATCTCCTCCTCAGAACGCAATAAAGGGGTTCGTCCGATAGATTGGAGATAAGCTCTGACGCTGTCATCTGCTACTGTAACCATGTTTAAAAGTGAGGGTAAGTGACTGACAAGAAAAAGATAACGACTAAAAATGAAATATTTGACTTATTCGGCAGAAACATAAGTTCAATTATTTAAAATTTGGCTGAGTATTTCCTCTACATAAAGGTAGAAATCGGCTCCGTTCTAGCTTTCTACCATCTGAATGAAGTAAAAGAATGATTGAAATGCGTTTTGAGCATTATTTGAGTTGCAAAATCTGGCAAAACCTTCTACAAAATTGAGAAATACTCCCAATAATGAGCAGTCAGTATGGAAAATAAAATAGCATCCGCGATCGCTGCCGCCCATCAACAAGACTGGCTGCACGTCACTGAGTGTTTACAGCAGTTGCCCTTGAAAGACAATCTGCTCCCAGAAAACTCAATCAGCGATGAAGACCTCGCCAAAATTAGCACCCTAGCACTATCCGTTTTAACGGAAGGTGATTTTCAGCAAAAATGGGAAATTGCCAAAGTTCTTGCTAAATTAGAGCAAATTGCCATTCCTTCTCTGATTCAACTATTAGAAAATGAAACCTTCGATCTCGAAATCCGTTGGTTTGCCGGGCGCATTCTCAGTGAATTTAACGATCCTCGCTGCATTTTCGCTTTGACAACTCTACTGCGGACAAGCGAAGAAGAAGACCTCTGTCTGATGGCCGCTCAATCCCTCGCCAAGATAGGCCCCAGCGCGATCGCTGCCCTGAGTAGCCTCCTCAATGACCCTGATTCGCGCTTACTAGCTGTGCAGTCACTAGCCCAAATTCGTTGCGGGGAAACGATCAATCCCCTCATCCAAGTAACAGGCGATCCTTCCCCCCAAATTCGCGCTACAGCGATTGAAGCGTTAGGCAGTTTTCACGACGAACGGGTTTTACCCATTTTGTTAGCAGCACTCGACGACCGAGCTTCATTGGTGAGAAAAGAAGCGATCGCTGCGCTAGCCATGCGTTCCAAAGCGCAGCGAGCTTTCAATTTAGTCACTCGCCTCAGACCGTTGCTCAATGATGTCTCGCCAGAGGTTTGCATTCAGGCAGCGAGTGCCTTGGGACGCATGAGAACCGACGAAGCGGCAGCCGTTCTCTTTCCTCTGCTGAAGTCGCCAGCAACGCCTAGAGAACTGAAATTAGCCTCGATTCGGGCGTTGGGCTGGATTGAAACCGAAGCCGCGCTCACCTACCTCCAGCAAGCTCTCCAGTGGAGCGATCTCGCGATCGCTCAAGACATTATCACGGTTTTGGGGCGAGTCGAGACACCTTTGCGCCAAACCCAGGCTAGCCAAATTCTCATCGAGTTCATCAGTCCGCAACACCCCTCAGCAGCCGATCCTTTAATTAAGCAAACCGTTGCGGTTGCCTTGGGAGAACTGGGGCAAGCAGAATCTCAGTCCATCCTCTCTCAACTGGCTAATGACCCCCATCAGGGAGTCAGACTGCACGCGATCGCTGCTCTCAAGAAAAGGGAACAGCGAATCATCATGAGTTGTTAGCTCAAAAGGAACAAGAAATAGTCATTCGTTATCAGCGAGAATCGATACATTGACACTCCACCATTAAGCTCTTATCGTCGCTATAACGGGGGATTCTTGATTCACAGAAGACTGCTTTTTAACACAAGTATTAACGAGTCTCACGTCTTCTCCACAAGCTTTAAATTCCGACTGTCCGGCGGTATTGGTTAACAGTGTCCTTAAACCTTCTGCTCTTAGATTCTTGGCGGCGTTTTCATCTCTGTCATGATGAGTTTGACAATGGGGCAATAAGTCATCCCCTTTCCCGTTTCTTGGTACTGATTATTAGTCTTATTTAGATAATAATTGTAGATAAACCGACAACAACCCAAGTTTTTACTTAAGGCTATTTCTTGCTGTTTATTGGGATAAATTCTTACCTTTAAGACATTTAACACGACTTGCGACCTACTCTGTGTTATCATTCAATCGTATCATAAAAATACAGCAAAAATCCCAAACTTACGAAGTCAGAGGAAGCCCTGGCAATGCAGCGCCAGGGTCTCTCTGACCTTCGATGGAAACGAAGAAAGCGTTGGTTTATTTACGGGCAAAAATTCATCTCCCGTTAATTTCTATGGGTTCTTTTTTCGGGAGAAATTTAACGGGAGTCCTCTTTTTGCATTTTAAGATAGAATCAAAGTGAAAGTGTCTAAGGATTAAACGAAGTATGGCAGGTCTTGGCGATATCGTGCAAAAAGCCTTTTATCTCGGCGTGGGGCTGGCTTCTTATGCGGCGGAAAAAGCGGGGTCTAACTTGCAAGGGTTGAGAGCGCAGGCGCAGAAATTAGCCGATGAAATGGTAGAACGGGGCGAAATGACTTCCGAAGAAGCTCGTCGCTATGTCGATGAATTAGTGCGGCAAGCTCAAACAACGGTAGAAACCACTGCCGATTCGGAGCAAACCCCTCAAGATAAAGAACCAAGACGCATTGAGATCGTCACCGATGAGGAAGAACCGGCCAAAGCTGCCGCAACAGAGGATGTAGATGCCTTGCGACACCAGGTCGAATCTTTACAAGCAGAACTGCGCCGCCTCAAGCGAGAATGAAGGCAAAAAGCACTCTTGCAAAAGTAATATTTCCCCTTTTCCCCCTTCCCCCTTTCTCCTTTCCCCTTTCCCCTTAACCTTATGGACGATTGGCAAAAAGATTGGACAGCGATGTTAGAAAGCGTCACCGTGACGGTAGAAGGTTTCTTTGAGGAAGTCGCGCAGACGATTGAAGAAACCGTTCAAGGCGTTCACCATCAAGTAAGCACCGATATTGAGCAGTTCTTACAGACAGTTGTCGGAACCCAGGTAGAATTTCAAGTTCATTTTGATAGCGAGTCATTTTTTAACGAAGCGTTTGGGGATGATGTAGATTCACTTTTCGCGCCTAAACTTGACCCTTCGATTAACGTTCATCCTGCCTGTCGAGGTTGCCGTCACTATCACGGCAGGTTGTACGGGGGAAAATTGTTAGTTTGTGGGATGCACCCTTATGGTTGGGAAGATAGTCATTGTCCTGACTGGGAAGAAAAGTAAGTCCTGAATTTATTTTTTATTAATTTTTTAATTAACTACAGTAAATTCGGTAAAATCGTGAGCAACAATCTCTGTTGAGGAGTCATGAATTCACTCAGTTGTTGGATGGTCACTCGACTCAATCCATTATTGTTTGCTCAAACCGAACCCGTAATTGTACCAGAGTCTTCTATCGGAGGGAGGATTTTCCCTGTTCTGGGACAAAATCTCGGACAAGATATTCTGTCCTTAGCGAAAGCGGTCATTATTTTAATCGTTGGTTGGATTGTCGCCATCATCGTTAAAAATATTATTCGCAGTCTTTTGGGACGAACGCGACTCGACAACCAAATGGCTGACTGGATTGGCGGACAGCGCGAAGGCGAATCTTTACCCATCGAAAAGTGGGTTGCAGAATTAGTTTTCTGGCTGATTATTTTATTTACCGTCGTTGCCTTTCTCAATGCCTTACAGCTAGAAGCCGTTTCCGCGCCTCTCAATACGTTTTTACAAGAAATTACGCGATTTCTGCCGAAACTTTTTGGGGCTGCCCTTTTACTCGCTGTAGCTTGGGTACTGGCAACGTTAACCAAACTGATTGTCACCCGTGTTTTAGCGCAATTGCGAATCGAAGAACGCCTCGGCCAACAAGTCGAAGGCGTTCCGGCAGAACCTCAAATTCCTCTGCGCGAAACCATTGCTAACGCGCTTTATTGGTTTATTTTCCTCCTCTTTTTACCTGCCGTTCTTAGTACGCTCGACCTACAAGGAACGCTGGTTCCTGTGCAATCTCTGCTCAACAAAATTCTGTCTATCTTACCCAACATCCTCGCGGCGATTCTGATTGGTGCAGTGGGTTGGGTGATTGCTCAAATTGTCCGTCGGGTGGTCACTAATTTTTTGAGTGCGACGGGAATAGATTCTATTGGCGCAAAATTTGGCTTGTCGGCGCGTCGTGGTGGACTGTCGCTGTCTCAACTGCTGGGAACCCTCGTCTACGTTCTCATTTTAATTCCGGTGGCGATTACTGCCTTAGATGCCTTGAAAATCGAGGCAATTTCGCGTCCAGCCACCGAAATGCTCAATCAGGTGTTGAATTTATTGCCAAAATTGTTTGCGGCTGCGGTGGTGTTAATTTTGGCCTATGTTGCCGGACGCTATGTCAGCGAGTTAGTAACTAGCATTCTCACCAGTATTGGCTTTAATAATATTCCTCAATGGCTGGGCATTTCTCGGCGGCCTGTTTCCCCGACGGTACTCCCACTAGAACCCCCTCTTTCCTCGACTGTACCTCCTTCAGCAACCCCTCTCGACATCGCGACTGCGCCGCCACCGCTTCCGACTCGCACGCCGTCAGAATGGGTGGGAATTATTGCTTTAGTCGGCATTATGTTGGTAGCGGCTTTAACCGCCGTCGATATTCTGCAAATTCAAGCACTGAGAGTCGTTGTCGGCCAGTTATTGCTGATTGCGGGGCGCGTGGTAGTAGCTTTGGTTATCCTGGCTTTGGGGTTGTACTTGTCTAATTTAGCCTTTTCTCTCATTGCCAGTTCGGGGACTCGCCAAGCGCGATTTTTGGCTTATACGGCGAGGATTGCGATTCTTGCTTTAGTTATCGCTATGGCCTTGCAACAGATGGGAATTGCACCCAACATCGTTAATTTGGCTTTTGGCTTGCTTCTCGGTGGCATTGCCGTCGCCATTGCCCTTGCTTTCGGTTTGGGAGGCAGGGAAGTGGCTGGCGAACAGTTGCGGGAATGGTTGAATACTTTGAAACGATAGCCATTAGACCTATTATTGAGTAAGGGTAAGGTGGGACGGGGATGAGTGAACTGGAGTCCCCGATACCGGAGGAAACCTCCAAGAGACAGCCTCTCCCTTGCCCACCCTTGTATCTTAGAGGTTACCGTCCGCCAACGGTAATCCCGTCAACTTTTAGGTGAGGCTGTCCTACTGTAACGTAAATGCTGCCGCTAACCGAACCACAAAAACCGGGTGCGAGTCCCAAATCTTGGGAACACATGGAGATTTTTTGCAGGATATCAACGGCAGTACCAATCAAAGTTGCACCTTTGAGGGGTTTGGTGATTTGTCCATTTTCAATTAAATAGGCTTCAGAAACGGCAAAATTGAACTCTCCAGTTGGCCCGACACTGCCGCCACCCATCTGTTTACAGTAAATCCCCTTGTCAACTGACGAAAATAGGTCATTAATCGTGTAATTGCCGGGTGCAATGTAGGTATTTCGCATACGAGAAGCGGCGGCATAGGCATAACTTTGACGGCGACCGCTACCGGTGCGCGGGTGTCCTGTCCGCATCGATCCGGCGCGATCAGCTAAAAAGTTTTTTAATACGCCATTTTCAATTAAAAGAGTGCGCTGAGTGGGCATTCCTTCATCATCCATGTCTATTGTCCCAAATTCGCGATCGCTGAGTCCTTCATCCCAAGCGGTCAAGCTTTCATGAGCGATTTTTTCGCCTTTTTTATCAATAAATGGCGTGGTCTTGTGTTCGATTTGGGTGGTTTCCAGCAAGTGACCGCAAGCTTCGTGGAAGATAACCCCGCCAAACTCGTTAGCCATAATAATCGGGTAAGTTCCCGACTCTACGTAGCCAGCGTAGAGCATCTTTCCGGCAGAATCAGCCACTTCAGAGGCAGCAGTCTGGTAGTCCCAGGTTTCTAAAAAGCGGGGGTCACTGGTGTTGCCATAGCGCTTGCCAATCGAGGTGCGGTGTTCGCCATCGGCACACAGCAGATTGTAGCCGACCGATTGCGTGAGGCGAATGTCTCTAGCAAACGTGCCATCACTGGCGGCGACTAACACTTCTTGAGCGTCTCGAAAATAAACGGCCCGCCGAGATTGAACGTGAGAGGCTTTTTGATTGAGCTTATCGTTAGCAGCTAGCAAAATATCGCCCATTTCTTGCATTGAGCTACATTGGGCTAACCAATCTTCTTTATCTCTGACGGTTGCATAGTCTCGCAACATCTCAAGGTTAGTTGCTGGAATGTAGGCGTTGGGGCCGGGTAAGGTCAACCCTAGAATGGACAAACCCTTTTCTAAAGCTGCTTTCAGTCCGGTGAAGGAAATATCATTGGTACTGACATAACAATCTGCTTTGCCTCGGAACAGGCGCACCCCTGCCCCCGTCGAGAGACGAGGCGAGAGGCTAGTAATGGCATCTTCTTCTGCTAGAGCGCTGATATAGTTGACCCGTTCTAGAAAAAATTCAATAAAATCTGCACCCGCAGCGCGTCCCAAACCTAGTAGTGTGGAGAGAGGAGCTTGCCAACTGCCGTCGAAGCGATCGCGATTGGCCTGATAATTGAGGGTGGGCAATTCCTTGGAGATTAGGAGGATAGGCGGCATTGATCAATTCCTTGTGTGAGTTGCGGTTTGCCTAAAGGTTGCTGTATTTGTCAGTTTAACGCAACAATGACTTCTGTTGGTCAGGGCGAACGAATGGCTCAGTGCGAACGCAATTCGCCCCTACAGTTAAGAGAGACAACCGAGAGATTGCATTACCTGACCCATAATCTCGGCGACACTAGCATCCTCTTGTGTCAATTGATCTTCAATCGGTTCAAGAAGCCACTGATAGAGTTGCTTTGCTGCTTCTTGATAGTTGCCATCGGGGTAGTTACTACGAATGGTTTCAATGACGGCAGTAACTTGTTCTTGGGTGACTGGGGTTTGGTTTTTAACGGATTGGCCATTGGTTGTGACGATGACCAAGGTGAGAGTAGGATAAAGGGTTACTGTCACTTGGGAATTGGCTTTTAAGGTGGAATTATTCTGGGAGATTATGTTCTCGATTATCTGCGGCAAAAGTAGGTAGATAGGAGATGAATCGTCTGAGAGTTGTGCGATATTTGAATTATTGTTCCTATTTGTCGGTGTTTGTCGGTGAGTTGATCGCTTCAGGTCTCTCTGTCGGGGGGGGATCAGTCTCATCTCCTGTCGGGGGTGGGGGAGTATCAGTGATAATGTTAATGTTGCCCTCGGTTTGGGTAGAAGTAATCGACTGTCGGGGTGTAAGGGTAACTTCTCCGGTTGTAATCGCGCCTGTAGTGCCATTAGTAGAGGCATCGCCAATGATAAAAGACCTTTGTTCGCCACCTCCGTGACGGATGGTAATCGAACCGCTTCCTGTGCCGCCTGCGGTTGAAATACTATGTAACTAACGGCTCTTCCGGCATGGTGAGGGCAAATGTGTAGTAGGATACAAATTCCTGAAAGATGGGTTACGACGGATTGATGATTTCAGGTTAAGATTTGAATGCTTATTGCCGTCTAACCCATCCTACGTCAATTAATAAGATTTTA
>JBGTNM010000175.1:0-7591 GCA_041743025.1 Microcystaceae cyanobacterium | reverse complement strand
TCTCTGACCGACGATTAAAAATTTCGGGAGCGCAATGGAAAGAAGAAAATGTTTCTCAAGTTCTCAAACATCGATGTGCTTATCTTAATGACGCACTTTAGGGGTTGTTTAGTATTTTTTTTCTTACAAAACTGACCTGCTCCCATCGCAACACAAGTTATCGGAATGACGATAGATAAAGTCATTGATCTGGCTGATGAATTAACTCCTCCTAGAGAAACTGTTATCTTTGAAGTAACTAATGATATTAACGCCTTTGAAGAATATTTACGCAATGGAATTTTTGAAGCAGCAGGATTTGAGTCATACTGTATTCAGGAATTAAGAGGCTTGGTGGATCTTTTTCGGGATAAAAAAGGAACGTGGACAGGTGTAGCGATTAATGAATGGTTACAAGAAAATTCCAGACTTTTAACAGAATTGCCAGAGAACTTGAGATCTCAGGCGTTTAATTTAGAGGTGAGTGAACGATTAAGACAGTTATCTATTGCTTTGAAAAGAAATAATTTCTCTAAGTAGCATCTTGAAAACCGATACTATAGATATCTTTTAGGTAAAACCGATATTTATACTACACTCAACAGTTTAGAGTAGAGGATTGACAGCTTATCAGTTACCCGATCGCCCGTCACCACTCTGAGATAACAAATATTCCCAAATTCGTCGAATTTCTTCTTGATTCTGTCGATATCGCTCATCATTTTGTTGAACGATAGTGGTCAATTCAGAGAACATATCAACCAGTTGAATCATGCGCTCATCCAGACGAGCGATCGTTTCGTCATGACGAATTAACCACTCCTCATGACGGTTAATGTATTTAGCGGCAGTTTCTAGCAAGATTTCTGCTTGTTTTAAGCGTTCTTCCGATGTCATCATCTTATCCTCCTATCAAAAGTATAATAGCAGATCTTCTCATTGCCAAAACTCAGTTCTCCTGCGATCGCACTTCAATCTGTTAACCAAGCGCGGCATAAAATAGCGGTAAAGTAAGTATGAGCCGTGTCCCCCTTGGGGTATAGCAGGCAACATTAGCCAATATCGATGCCGATTATGACTATCCATACCGTTGAAACAACGCCCTTTAACGATCAAAAACCCGGAACATCAGGATTGCGTAAGGCAGTTCCCGTCTTTCAACAGCCCCATTATTTAGAAAACTTTATTCAGTCTATCTTCAACACCCTCGAAGGTTGCGAGGGACAGACGCTCGTTCTCGGCGGTGACGGACGTTATTACAACCGTCAAGCCATTCAAACGATTTTAAAAATGGCAGCAGCCAATGGAATTGGACGAATTTTAGTTGGTTGTGACGGCATTCTTTCCACGCCAGCTGCTAGCTGCCTCATTCGCGAAAATCAGGCTTTTGGCGGCATTATCCTGTCTGCCAGTCACAACCCTGGCGGCCCGCAAGGGGACTTCGGTGTAAAGTATAACGTGACCAATGGTGGCCCTGCCCCTGAAAAGATTACAGAAGCCATTTTCGCGCAAACTAAGCAGATTACGTGCTATAAAATCCTGGAAGCGGCTGATATCAACCTTGATCGCTCTGGGGCCTTTAAACTAGGGACGATGGATGTAGAAGTCATTGATTCCGTTGCCCCCTACCTCAAGTTAATGGAGTCTCTGTTCGACTTCGCTCTCATCCGCGAGAAACTGACATCAGGTCAAATTCGCCTCTGTATGGACTCAATGCACGCCGTGACCGGGCCTTACGCCCGTGCTATCTTTGAAGATCGATTGGGGGCGACTGCGGGAACCGTAATCAATGGCATTCCTTTAGAAGACTTCGGCGGCGGTCATCCTGACCCCAATTTAGTCTATGCCAAAGAATTAGTAGACATCCTCTTTAGTGAGGACGGGCCAGACTTTGGGGCAGCTTCTGATGGCGACGGCGATCGCAACATGGTTTTGGGACATCAGTTTTTTGTCACGCCTAGCGACAGTTTAGCCGTCTTGACCGCCAATGCCCACCTCGTTCCGGGTTACAAAAATGGGTTGGCAGGGGTTGCCCGTTCTATGCCTACCAGTGCGGCGGCTGATCGCGTGGCGGCTCAATTGGGTATTGACTGCTACGAAACGCCGACAGGAGGGAAGTTTTTTGGCAATTTACTCGATGCCGGCAAAGCGACACTCTGCGGTGAGGAAAGCTTCGGCACGGGATCGAATCACGTTCGAGAAAAAGATGGACTTTGGGCGGTCTTATTTTGGCTGAATGTTCTCGCCGTTCGCGAAGAATCGGTCGCCCAAATTGTTCGCAGTCATTGGGCAAAATTTGGACGCAATTACTACTCCCGCCATGACTATGAAGAAGTTGATGCTGTTAAAGCGAATGACTTGGTAGAACGGCTGCGATCGCAGTTGAATAATTTAAAAGGAACGCAATACAGCAGCTATCAAGTCGCCTACGCCGATGATTTTAGTTACACCGATCCGGTTGATGGTAGTGTCAGTCAAAAACAGGGTATTCGCATCGGTTTTACTGACGGTTCTCGCATCGTCTTCCGTCTCTCAGGAACGGGAACCAAAGGCGCTACGTTACGGGTTTACCTCGAAAGTTACGAACCCGATACCAAAGCGCACGACATTGAGACACAAAAAGCCTTATCTCCTCTGATTGAGTTAGCTGAGGAAATAGCCCAAATTAAGGAGTTTACCGGACGAGACAAACCCACAGTGATTACATAAAAGTAAGGTGGGCAATGCCCACCCTACTCTACCTCGCCAAATCCTATAGAATAGCAGTTGTGCGTTATTAAATTGAGGAACATGGCAAAAGCAATTTGGAACGGTGCTGTATTGGCAGAAAGTGACAACTGCGAGATCGTTGAGGGCAATTACTATTTTCCGCCCCAGACCATCAATCGCCAGTATTTTACCGATAGCGATACTCACACAACTTGTCCTTGGAAAGGGGAAGCTAGCTATTACACGCTCGAAGTTGATGGAGCGCAAAATAAAGATGCTGCCTGGTATTATCCCAACCCTAAAGAAAAAGTGAACAATATCAAAGACTACATTGCTTTTTGGCGAGGAGTAACCGTTGAAAAGTAATACTGATAACTATTCACTATTTACTATCAAAGGTTCGCTTCTTGCTGTTGAAAGAGATAGTAATAGCGGCCTTTCATTGCCATTAATTCTTCGTGGGTTCCCTGTTCGACAACTGACCCCCCATCCATCATAACAATCACATCGGCACCCTTAATCGAACCGAGGCGGTGGGTGATAAAGAAGACCGTGCGATCGCTAAACGCCCCCAATAAGTTTAAACAGACTTGTTGTTCGGTGGCGTAGTCGAGGGAACTGGTAGCTTCATCAAGTACCAAAATGCGGGGATTTTGCAGTACCGAACGGGCGATCGCAATACGCTGTCGTTGTCCCCCCGATAGCGAGGCTCCTCTTTCCCCCACTCTGGTATTGTAGCCGTTGGACAAAGACATGATAAATTCGTGGGCGGCGGCAACTTGAGCCGCTTCGATAATTTCGTCCGTCGTCGCTTCCGGGTTGGTCAGGGCAATATTTTCTTGAATAGAACCATCAAAGAGTAAAGTTTCTTGCGGAACTACTCCCACTTGACGGCGCAGCGAATACAGTTCTACCTTAGCGATATCGTAGCCGTCGATGAGAATGCGTCCTGATTCCGGTTCGTAAAGGCGCGAAATCAACTTAGTGAGGGTACTTTTGCCTGCTCCACTCTGTCCGACGACACCGACGAAGGTTCCTGGCTCAATATCCAAGTTGACATTGTACAGTTGGAGAGGCCCGTGTTGTTTGAAGCGGAAGCAGATTTGGTCGTACTTGACTGCCCCTTGAATTAAGGGCATAGGGATGTTATCGCGGTCTCGTTCAGCTTCTTGCGGTGTATCGACAATATCCGCTAGGCGTTCTAACGACAGGGCGGTTTCTTGGAAATTTTGCCACAGTTGAGTCAGGCGCAAGATGGGGGAGGTAACATAACTGGCAATAATGCGAAAGGCAATCAACTGTCCTAGGGTTAACTTGCCTTCCAAGACCAAATACGCGCCTACCCACAACACGAGCAACCCAGAAAGTTTATTAAGAAAGCTACTGGTAGAACTAGCCAGGGTTGAAGTAATGACCGTGTTGAAGCCTGCCGAGACGTAACGGGCATATTTTTCTTGCCACTGCCAGCGCGATCGCAACTCGATATTTTGCGCCTTGACCGTTTGAATACCGGACATCACTTCGACTAAGTAAGATTGGGTTTGAGCGTTGCGTTCAGCTTTGATACGCAGTTGGCGGCGAATCGTCGGCGAGAAAACCAAGGTCATGCCGATGAAAATGGGAATGATCCCCAGTGCCACCAGCGTTAGCACAACGCTGTAGACAAGCATCACCGCGATATAAATCACCGAGAAAACGGAATCTAACACCACTGTTAAGGCAGTTCCGGTCAAAAACTGGCGGATGTTTTCTAATTCGTTGACGCGGGTTGAAATTTCGCCTACGGGCCGCTTTTCAAAATAACGTAAAGGCAGGCGCAGCAAGTGGTCAATAATTTCTGACCCAAGCTGCATATCGATGCGGTTAGTCGTATCGACAAACAGGTACGTCCGTAGCGTGGTCAGCAGAGCCTCAAAGACAGCAATAATTAGCAGAAAAACCCCCAATACCTGCAACGTATCGGCGCTATTTTGCACGATGACCTTATCAATAATGATTTGGATCATCAAGGGGTTAGCCAGTCCAAACAGTTGCACGAAAAACGAGGCAATAAAGACTTCAATCAGTACTCGCTTATGTTTCCTCAATTCAGGCAAAAACCAGCTTAATCCGAAACGTTCTTGCGGCGTTTCTTTAGTCGGTTGTAGCAGCAGCACTTCTCCCTTGTCGCCCCAAGTATCAAAGACGGCTTGCGGTTTGCGACGCACGATGCCGACTTCTGGGACGGCGATGACCAATTCGCGATCGCTCGCTTCAAAGAGGATGGCTAAGCTGTCCTGCCAGCGCAATAAGGCAGGAGGATTGATTTGCGTGAGGGATTGGGCGGGAATGGCGATCAGTTGGGCATTGAGTCCCATTAATTCGGAGATTGCCCCTGCCAAGGGTAACGAGAGGCTCCCTGTGCGCTGCAATTGGTCAATGAGAATACGGCGAATGACATCCCGACGGAAAGGCATCCCAAAATGTTGACTAAGCATTTGGAAACAAGCCACGCCTACTTCTAACGGCGTTTTCCCTGCTACGAAGGGATAGGATTTTCGCTTCCGTCCCGTTTTCACTTCAGGCGTAGGAGCTACATCTACCAGTTCCGCTTCCGCATAGGGAATATTTTCTGGCGGCAGATCAGTGGGAACGAGCATCTCAGGCGCAAAAACGAGCGGGCCTGGCTGCGTGTCGGTAATGGTAGCGGCGATTTGGTCTTGCTGCTGCTGCCATTTATCTTTAGGCAGGCCGACCAAGCGAGCATTTAGAGACCCCTTGACCTGTAAGGAAGCGGCATGAAGATCGAGTGCGAGGCGACTGCCTACCGGGAAATCGGCGATTTCGCCTCCTCCACTGACGAGCCAAAGCGTGTTGGGCGACTGTAAAGGAGGATGCGCTGACAGTGAAAGCTTGCCCGGTGGTAGGGAGTAAACTTGAGCATCGGGCAATAAGTCTGTTGCCAACTGTTTGAGATTGCCTTCCCCTCGGGCCTGTTGTTGGAGTTGCGCTCCTAGCAAATCGAACAGTTCAATCAAAGCGCATTGTTGCTGCAATGGCTCTTGGGGTGAGGGATATTGTTCTAGCAACGCGAGAAAATCGCCTTGAGATAACGCCAGTCCAATCGCCTCAGTAGAAGCGATCGCCGTCTCACAAGGAACGCCTCGCACCCAATTGACCCAGCCAACCATCGCCCCTGGTTGTAGTAGCATCAAGGTGATCGGCATCTGCGTTCGAGGATCGTAGCCCAACAATCGTGCCTGACCTTCGAGCAAAATAATGATATGAGAAGAAACCTTGCCTCGCATGAGAATGACCTGCCCCATGCGATATCGCCAAGGCTGGCATTTTTGTGCTAACTGGGCGATCGCTTCTGACGGCAGTTGGTCAAACGGCGGAATGTTGGCAAGAAACGCTTGCAGTTCGGGGATCGTAAAATTCATGTTGCTAAATTAACCCATTGCGTGGGTTTTAAACCGAATTTATGTCAGTTTTTTTAACATTGTCTACATCAGTAGCAGAAGTCAGAGGAGAAAAAGTTACCTCTTGCTGCATTTGCGCCATTAACCATCCTTGAAAGAGGTCATTGAGCAATCGCTGTCGGGTCGGGTCGTCGAGTTGTGCCGAAAGGTATTTCTCTAAGCGCAGAATCACCCACCAATCTCCAACACGAGTGGGAGGAGCCAACTGTCCAGGTTGACTGGCGGCGAGAATTTGGGCAATGTTGGGGTGAGGGACGTTGAGTTCAACCGGGCCGATTAAACCCCCTGTCTGAGCTTCTGCCCCTTCTGAATAGCGGCGAGCCAAATCGGCAAAAGCATCCTCACCTTCTTGAATGCGAAAATAAAGCTCTTGAGCAATTCCGGCCTCTTTTGTCCGAATCAGGGAGTAAACCACCCGATCCAGTTGTCGCTTACATTTGAGAAAATAAGAGTCAAGTTGGGGCTGCCATGTCTGCTGTTTGAACTTTTCGAGCTTCAAATCTCGCAGGTAGAGATGTTCGAGTTGCTCTGCTGTCATGCCGTGTTGGTCGAGCCAAGCCTGCACGTGATCTTCTGAGGTCAATTGGTTTTGCTGGTAAAATCGTTGGCGGGCGATCGCGGTTTCTTCAGAGCTATAATCTATTTCGACGATAGCGCGATCAATCAAAATCTCCCTCGCCAACTGCGGTAGAAGTCGGTACTGAGCCAGTAGGGGATACAATTGATTTTCTTCAATAGCGCGATCGCCAATTTGCAAAACCACACTCATGCTTTGCGTTCTCCTGTAAAACATTGCCCGACTACTTTAGCGACAAAGAGGAGATACTCTCACATTTCGATCGAGAGAGGGGCTATCATATTTTAATATCCTATTGTCAGTATTTAGGCAATGTAAACTATTTACCTGCTTCGGCCTATGGCATCTGGAAAGGTGTGGCGATTCTTCTGTACTCACCCCCCCTAAAGCACCCTCAAACTCAAGCTGGTAGGCGTTAACATAATAACTTAATGCGTCGTGGGTGGTGACTAATTTGCGTTTTTCGCCGGAATGGTGACGATTTGCTCTTTAATCCAGCTATCAATGAGGTTTAATTCTTCCGTAATGGTCTTAGCGTTATCTTGATACTGTTGAGCCTTATTCGGCTCTAATTTTTCGAGTTCTTGGGTGATTACCTTAATCAATAATTGGCAACTCCGCTTCGCTGCATTGCCGCGCTATCCCTCCCCAATCCGCTACGCTGAGATTGGGACACCCGCGATTACATTGTTGCTTAGGTGTCGTCAAGCATCACGAACTGTAACAGTTCTTGACAGACTTGCGTGAGAACGTAGATCTCAGTGATACGATTCCCTAAAACACCTTTACCTTGAAACATTCATCTTATGACAGAACTGACAGGAAAAGCTCCTAAATTCGACGGTAGCACGGGCGGCTTACTCTC
>JBGTNM010000174.1:0-4166 GCA_041743025.1 Microcystaceae cyanobacterium | reverse complement strand
TGCTCTTAATGCTACCTCTACAGGTAAACAAGCATTAGATATTAGCGAAGAAATAGAAGTCGTTTTAGTTCCCATCCACGAAATTAAAAATAAAATTCTGTCAGGAGAAATTTGTGTTGCAGGAACGATTTCTGCAATTTTTATAGGATTAGAATTTCTTAAGACCTAGATGAAGTTGAGTCCTCTTTAGATTTTTAACGATTTCTCAAAGTATCGTCCTCATTACTGTGATCGCCGTTTAGGATAGTAAGTAAAGCATTTAAACGGAGGGCAATGGTAAAATGGCAAGTGATGATGAAATTAACGCCTTTGAGTATGTTCTCACTTGTGGCAGTGCCAGAGAAACTCTCACTAAACCCCAAGCAGGAATCTTGTTAATTGGTGGTGCGGAAGGGGAAAAATCGGGAGAAGATGCCGCAACGCGATGGTTTCTCCAACGCGCTAACCGAGGCAATTATTTAGTGCTGCGGGTTGGGGGAGTAAGAGAACAATCCGCTTGGATTTGTGAGAATTACAGAGATTTGGTGAGTTCAGCCGCCGAGTTATCAATTGACAGCCGAGAAGCGGCAGAAGATCCCAAAATCGTCAACTATATCAACGAAGCTGATGCCTTATTTATTGCTGGTGGCAATCAAAATTTGTATGAGGATTACTGGGAAGGAACGGCAACCGAAAAAGCCATTAATAATGCCATCAATCACAAAAAAATTCCGATTGCTGGAACGAGTGCCGGCATGGCAATTTTGGGAGATTACTATTATGCGCCTTCCCGTCAAGGCGTTTTAAGCTCAGAAATTCTTAACGATCCTTTTCATCCCAATACCAAAGATATTTATCGCAGTGACTTCATTCAAGTTCCTTTTCTCAAAGGTGTTATTACGGATACGCATTTAGACAGGCGGAATGAAGATCTTCCCGAAACCAGATATGGACGGCTTTTTGGATTTCTTGCTCGCATCGTACATGACAATCAGAATCAACTGCCTGCTTATGGGATTGGGTTAGAAGAAGGTGCATTTGTCGCCATTGATGAAACAGGAATTGCTACCGTCTTTGGCAATGGAACTGAACGAGGAGAAGATGCCTATTTTTTACAAACGAATGAAGCGATTCCCGAACAAATTCAACCAGAGAAGCCTTTAATTTGGCATAATAACGGGCAAGCTGTGAAAGTCTATCGAATTCGAGGGACGTTTGAAGGTAGCGGCAAATTCGATCTCAAGGATTGGAAAACAGCTTCTGGCGGCAGTTGGGAATATTGGTTTACTATAGGCGGGGAGTCGGGTTTTAAACGAAAGTCCGTTCGCACTTAATTAAATTAAAAGTAAAGTTACTAATATTGATCAATTCTTGTTGAGAAAGGCAATAGGTAATAGGCAAAATGCTCGCGACAAATCAACCTTTTTAAAAAAGGATTTCTGTTTCTGAAATATGATCAAAAATTCTTTTTGAGTATTCTAAAATTTCCTCATTTTTTAAAAGTTTTAGATAATTTTCATCATCAGCAAAAACCTTCCAACGATTCTGAACATCCATTTTATAGGCTTGACCATCATAATTGCGGCTGTCAAATGAGCTTCCGCCACCTCCTTTAACTTTAGAAAATCCTTCATCGGAAAATTGCAATCCTAGTTTTTCTGAAATTTGTTTGCGATACTCAACATCCAAAAACCATTGATTATAATTAATGCAAATTTTATTGTATTTTAAGTGTTGTGTTTGGCCCAAAAATTCTTTAGCATATGCTATCCAAAGCTGTTCAACTGTTTGGTGATTTTCTTTGACATTCATATAATTTCTTTTGAATCTGCTAGCCAGAAGATTAAAAGGATCTCTTAAAATTAAAATATCATATCGAGTTTCGCTCTTTCCGAAATAAAGATCATGCTTTTTTTCAAAATGCGGATCTGCGATTTGTTCAAGAGACCAATCTTCATAGCTATAAATTAAACACTCTTTTAGGGAAAAATTACCGAGAGCTTCTCGTCTCCAGCGTTCTTCAGGAAAATGATGATAGTTAACACGATAAGGATTCTGCTTTACTAAGATATTATTGAGATGCCATACCTCACCACTATTTTGTGATTTTATCCAATTAATAATTCCATGATTTCCTGTTCGCCTTAAACCAACGACTCTAATCTCTTTTTTATTGACTACTTTGGAGAGAAGTTGTTGTTGCATCAGAGTTCTTTTGAAATCGTATAAATTCCATCCTATTTCTCTTTTGATTTGGCGAAGTTGGTTAAGCTTGTTGTTTTGATCCAGTTTGAAAAACATAGTTTATTTCTTTCTCCATAAGCTAGGAATATGCAACTTAGATATACAACAGCTTATGATCGCATCGTGCCTCTAATGTCTAGATTAAGCCGTTTTAGCTGATAAGCGGGGAATGGCAGCTTTGACAAAATCACTTAAGAAGCTTCCGCGTTGATTTCGCTCAAAAACTTGTTTTAACGTTTGAGCAAATTTATCAAAATTAAACCCTTTTTCGACGGCTGAATCGATGTCTTGTTCTTGTAAATATTCAATCAAACTCAAGCCAGCAATTCGCGTTAAATAAGCAGCACTTACTCCTTGAACAGCACCGCCAGCAATGTAGGTAAGCGCGTGACTTTTGAGCAAAGCACCGATCGCTTGAGTAGAGAGTTCCACGAGTCCCAATTGCACCATTAATTTACCAATTGTACCTGAAGCAATTTTGGCTTGAGATAGGGAAAATTTCTGTTGGTAGATACCGCTTAAATCAATTAATAACTGAGTGTTAATGGCGGCAGTTGCTAGTAAATCTAAGGCAGAAACCGGATTGGCAAAGGCAGTGGCAGCCGCAATCCATTGATACTGTTCTACCAAGGGTAAAGCGCGATCGCGTCTCACCGCATTGAGCATTCCTTTTGCTTGCTGCTTAAGCTGGGTTGCTTCTCGCCAAAGACTTCCTCTGACGAGAGATTCTCGTTGTTGAGTGACAATCATCTGTAAGCGATCGCACAATCTCTCTACTTCAATGGCTTGCGCTTCTGTCCATTCTTGGACAGTTCCGTCGGCTTGATAGTTCCTGACGCTCAGATCTTGGGGTGCGGCAGTAATGGCGATGACATCTTCAGTCGGGATAATCTCTTGAACGCGCTGGCGTAACTGCTGCAATATTAAGGCGCGTTCTTCAGGCGCGTGTCTGTCTTGTTTACTAAAGACAATGAGGAGGCGTTGGTAAGCGTTGTGGAGTTGTTGCAGAAACTGCCATTGCGACTCTGTTAAATCTCCTGTCACCAAAAATAGCACTAAATCTGAAGATAAGGCGATCTCGGTGGCGTTTGTTTCGTTGTCAGTAAAGAGGGGTTCGCTATCTGTCCAAGAGAGCGTGTCAGTTATATTTCGCTCGCATAGAACTTGCTTTAAAGTCGTTTTCCCTGCATTTTTGCCACCTGTAAGGGCAATTTTTAGATTTTGTCGCTCAAAACCGCTGGTTATCTGTTCTATTTGCCAGTTTAATTGAGAAACATCGCGATTAGGGTCTTCGGTAGCGAGAGCGTTAAGGATTGTTTGTGCCTGAGCGATCGCTTCTTCTACCTTTTCCCGCGTTAACGGAGACAGAGGTTTGAGGTTGAGAGGTTCAAGGCTGTTGCGTTGCAGCCACCAAAACCCCGTCCCCAGCGCGATCGCTCCCATCATACCCCATTGCCCAATTTCTAAAGCATGATGCTGGAGGTTTTCCCACAGCAACAACCCAAATGAAAGCCCTATACCCGCCACCAAAATTGGCTTGCGAACCCTGAGCGCCATATTGATTCCTCGCGATTCAATCCCTAATTTCGATTGTACACAGAAGTTGTCCTTCTCAGGTGGCAAAGATAGGATAAGTCTTGCGACGATGGTTTCATCATGGCTTCTGAGCTAGCAAGACAGGACTGAGCCTCAAACCACACTAAAGACAATGACAAATCCTAATACGGCTGCAAAGATAATGAGGGCATAAAATTGGGCACGGCCATTTTCTAGGTATTTTAAGCCTTCTCCACTAATAATCGTGGCTAATCCCGTTAAATTGACTGCACCATCGACCACACGGTAGTCTACCTCCATAATTTGGCGGGCTAGACGGCGACTGCCTTGGACAAAAAGGCGATCGTAAAGATCATCGAAGTACCATTTATTAAGAGATAATCGGT
>JBGTNM010000173.1:0-47724 GCA_041743025.1 Microcystaceae cyanobacterium | reverse complement strand
GTGGTGGGAAATGGCACAAGATGAGCGGCGAGCAATTTTTGAGGAAGAGTCTCATCATACGGCTGTTGGTTTGGAGTATCTTCCAGGGGTTGCACGTCGGCTGCTTCACTGTCGTGATCTCGGAGAACCATTTGATTTTCTGACATGGTTTGAATTCGCGCCGGAGCACACTAAAGCTTTTGATGAATTACTGGTACGGATGCGCGCAAGCAAAGAATGGGAGTATGTGGAGCGCGAGGTTGAGGTTCGCCTAGAGCGGGATAATATATCGTAAACAGAGTCTAACATTTATCCTTTTAACCAAGCTTGCGTTCTTTGCTGTAATTTTTGCGTAAAGAACCAATAGAGAATTCTAATCCCGATACTTGTTAGAACAATTAAAGTAGACATAGCTGCCGCCGCCGCTACATCTCCCGCATCATCCATATTAACAATTGCCACCGCCGCTAAGGGTAAAGTGGAGGGATACAGAAAGATAATCGCCGAAATCGTAACCATCGCATTGACAAAATAGTAAATACCAATGCTAAGAATGGCGGGGACGCATAAAGGAACAGTGACGCGCCAAAAGGTTTTATAAAAAGGGACTGCCATTGAAGCAGATACCGCTTCAAATTCAGGATCGAGTTGTTTAAGAGACGTAGTAGCCGTTAGAAAACAAACGGTATAAAAATGCGTAATGTTACACAGAACCAGAATAGCCATTGTGCCGTACAAACCGTTAAAGGGATTAGGAATATTTAATCCAAAAAGATTCCAAGCAGGCTGGTTGAAAAAGAAAACATAGGCTAAACCTAGCACTAATCCAGGTAATGCTAAAGGTAAAGTGGAAAGAAAATAATTAACGGAACGCAGCCAACGAAGTCCTTTTCCTTTTTCGACTAAATAGGCTCCAATAAAGACAATAATAGTCCCAAAAATTGCCGTATAAAATGACATCCGAATACTATTCAAATACGCAGCATAACCGCCGCCTCCGACAGTACTAAAATCATAATGCTGCCAGCCTAAACTAAAGTTATACGGCCAAACTTTGACCAATGAAGCCAAAATAATGGTTACAAAAACAATCAGTGATGCTAGGACAACCAGACTACAAAAAGCAAACATCATCCCGTCTAAAACCGGATTTGGCTTTGGGGTTAAAGGAACAGATCTTGCACTGACTAGGGCGGTTTGTCTGCGTTGGATGATGCGATTGACAATAAAGGCGATGACAGTTGGAAGTAATAGGAAAACGCTAATAGTTGCCCCCATCGGAAAGTTTTGCTGTCCGATCACTTGTTTGTAAATGTCAGTCGCCAAAACATTAAAATCCCCCCCGACAACTTTCGGAACTCCGAAATCAGTAAAAGCCAGGGTAAAACAAACAAAAATAGCACTGATTAAGCCGTATTTAACACTCGGAAGCGTAATAGTTAAAAAAGTTCGCCAAGTGGACGTTCTAAGGGCTTCTGCTGCTTCATAGAGACGTGCATCGGTGAGACTTAAAGCAGTCGTTAAAATAACTAAAGCTTGCGGGAAAATATACAGCACTAGCCCGATAATAATGCCATTTGCGCCATATAACTTAATATCCCAACCCGGTAACAAATCAAATAAACCGGTTGTGACCACCCCTTTATTACCAAATAAATAAATTAAGCCGATCGCAATAGCTAAAGGAGGGATATACAACGGTAACATTCCCATTGTCTGAAAAAAAGCTTTACCCAGCATCGCTGTACGAGTCAGGGCATAGGCGAAGACAAAAGCCAAAAAAACAGCAATCAGGGTACTAGCGATCGCAACATAAAGACTATTAAAAAAAGAAACCGCTAACGACGGAGTTGCAAAAAACTTGATATAGTTGCCTAAAGCGATCCAAGTGCCATCCCCATCGAGAAAACTACGGCTGAGGAGGGGAAAAAGCGGCAACACCACAGCTACCAGTAACCAGAGTGTTCCTAAAATCAACACACCCCGCATAATCCAATCTTCTGTGGTGGTGATGTGCTGTACCGTTTGAGACGAAGGGATAGGGTTGCGATTTTTTGTCAGAGTCATAAGCTATAAGGCAAGAGGCAAAAGGCAAGAGGTAATTTAGGTGCGTAACAGCAGTAATGCGAACATCTTGCCCGCTAGCTTATTTAAGCTAAGCGGGAAAAACTCGAATAAATTCGGGAGGCAGTTGAATCATCAAAGTAGAATGAGGATCGAGATCGAGTCGGTACGCTTGGTGAGTGGTTAATTCTACGGTTAACAATTGCTTAGCATTACCATCAGGGCGCAGTGTCACCCGATAAAATGAACCCAGAAACTCCATTTCTTCGACTTCTGAGCGTAAAATATTCGGTAAATCCGATCCATTGTCAATCACTCGGATATCTTCGGGACGAATCGCCAAACTGACTTTTTGATTGACGGATAGATCGTTATTAGGGGTTTGGAAAGTCACATTACCACACCGAATCTGATCAGATGAAATCACTTCCCCAGAAAGAAAGTTCATCACACCGATAAAATTAGCAACAAAAGGGGTACTAGGACGTTGATAGATAGCGTGTGCGTTGCCAACTTGTGCGATGTATCCCTTATCCATCACCACCACCCGATCAGCCATAGTAAGGGCTTCTGCTTGATCGTGCGTCACCATAACGGTGGTAATCCCTAAACGTTTTTGGAGTTGAGTAATTTCTGTCCGCAGTTTCACCCGTACCTGTGCATCCAAAGCGGATAGCGGTTCATCTAACAATAGTAATCCAGGAGAAAGGGCTAAAGCACGGGCTAAAGCGACTCGTTGCTGTTGTCCTCCCGACAGTTGGGAAGGATATTTATGACTAAATCCTGCTAATCCCACTAAGTCTAATAACTCTGCAACTCTCGCCTCGATTTTGGCTTTCGGTTCTTTCGCATTTTGTAAGCCATAAGCGATATTTTGAGTTGCCGTTAAGTTAGGAAATAGCGCATAAGATTGAAAAACAATACCAAAATCCCGTTTAGAAGGCGGTAAGTTAGACACATCTTTCCCGCCTTGAATCACTTGTCCTAGGGATTGCTGTTCTAAACCGCAAATAATTCTCAACAGAGTTGTTTTCCCACAACCACTCGGCCCCAATAAGCAGACAAATTCACCAGGATAGACATCTAGATAGATATCTTTTAAAGCGGTAAATTGACCATAGTATTTATGAACATTTTCAACTTGTAAATAGGGTTTTTCCTGTTCGGAAAGCGTTGATGTAGCAGTTGAAGCAGAAAGGCGATCGCGTTGAGACAGAGTGCGATCGCTAGACTTAACATTAGACTGTTCAGGAATTTGAGTCATTATTAATCATAGTCCTCATTCAATTATTCAAATCATAGTCAGCTTTTGGCTTCAGACTTACTGTCATAGCGTTTTGACCACTCCTCTAAAATGGCATCTCGATTAGCTGCCATCCATTTGAAATCCATTTTAATCAATTGTTTAAACGGTTCTGGCGGGAAACCTTCAGGAATTTTGACATCTGTTTTGACTGCGGTTAACGGAAAATTTTGAGCATATAGTTGTGAAATTTCGGGAGTGATTGCCCAATCTAAAAATGTTTTTGCAGACGGTTTGATTTCGGCTTTTTTGATTAAAGCATTAGCCTCAATATCCCATCCCGATCCTTCTTTTGGAAAGACGGGTTCAATGGGTTCACCTGCATTTTTCTGTTTGACTGCACGATAACCAAAAGAAATACCAATCGGATATTCGCCCGAACCTGCAACCTTACAAGGTTTCGATCCAGAGTGCATATATTGAGCAACATTTTTGTGTAAAGCATCTAGATATGCCCAGCCATCTTTTTCACCTTTCAGCTTTAAAATAGCTGCCACCGATAAAAATCCAGTTCCCGAAGAAGCAGGATTAGACATCACAATTAATCCTTTATATTCGGGTTTTGTTAAATCAGCCCAAGCACGAGGAATAGGCAATTTTCTTTTTTCTAGTTCTACAGTATTGACACAAAAAGCGGATTCCCAGGCATCAATTCCTACCCAATGAGGAGGTGTGCGATCGTCTTTGAATTCAGGACGCACATTTTCAATTCCTTGAGGTTCATAGGGTTCTAATAAGCCTTTTTGGTCAGCGACTAATAAGCTAGATACAGCTAATCCCCAAATGGCATCGGCTTGAGAGTTGTCTTTTTCTGCTAACAATTTTGCTGTTACAATTCCGGTTGAATCTCTAACAATATTAACCTTGATATTCGGATGCGCTTGATTAAACAGGGGTAGATAACTTTTAAGTTGGTCATCCTCTAATGCTGTATAGATGGTAATTGTTTCAGCATTTCCACTCGCTTGAGTCGTTCCAGTCGTGTTACTCGTCTGCGTAGAATTACTACAAGAAGCGACTAATGCAACAACGATCACAGATGCAATAAAATTATTGATAAACCTACGTAACTTTCGGGGAATAAACATATTACTTGAGCTAGATGATTTTAAAGACTTACTTTGTTTAGATTTACACCAACAAGAATAAGAAAAGAATAAGAATAAATTAAATAAAGTTTAACTATTATGGAATCATTGATTGAATAACTTGTGAGGAATGATATTCAACGTTTCTTTAGTGTTCCTTATGCAAAAAGATAAAGTTCCTAAAGAAAACTAATATGTATTCTTAAATACACTAATAAACCTAAGATAATTGTAGGGTGGGCATCGCCCACTAATGCTTTCAAGTTAAGATTCTAGAGTTTTGATGGACATTGCCCATCCTACATTTAATTATACCCAACTAGTACAACACATGAGCAAAATTACACTCGTCATTTTTGATATGGCAGGGACAACAATTAAAGATAATAATGAAGTCTTACAATGTTTTTTAGAAGCAGCCGAATTCTGCGGTTTGCAAGCAGAAATAGAAAAAGTAAATCACATGATGGGTTGGACAAAAAAATTAGTTTTTCAAACGCTTTGGGCTGAACAAATTGGCAATACTCATCCTGACTATTCCGAAAAAGTCGAAATGAGTTATAATAAATTCAAGGAAATCTTAGAGAGTTACTATAAAACTCATCCCATTGAACCGACAGAAGGATGTCTAGAAACTTTCGCTTGGCTAAAATCCCAAACTATTAAAATTGCTTTGAATACAGGTTTTTACAGAGAAGTTACTGATATTATTCTCAACCGTTTAGGCTGGAATAAAGGGTTAAACAGGGATTATGTTGGCTCAAATGAGACTTTGATTCAATGCTCTGTCACCCCTTCAGAAATCTATAATAATGAAGGTCGTCCCGCCCCGTTTATGATCCAAAAAGCCATGTATCGATTAGGAATTAATGACGCTAAAACAGTCATTTGCCTTGGCGATACACCAGCCGATTTGGAAGCAGGAAGGAATGCAAATTGTCTCTTATCTTTGGGTGTAACGAATGGAACTCATACTGAAGAGCAATTGGCTAATTATCCAAACGATGGATTATTAGTGTCGCTTTTTCAACTCAAAGAAATGATTGCTAATTTATAATTATAGAGGTTAAGAATGAGTCAAGTCAATTCAGTCGATGTAGCGATTGTTGGTGCGGGGATTGTTGGTTTAGCTCACGCTTTAGCTGCTGCTAGGAAAGGTTTGAAAGTTGTTGTTTTTGAAAGGAATTCTGTAGCTGTTGGGGCATCGATTAGAAATTTTGGTATGGTTTGGCCGATTGGACAACCCAAAGGACATTTACTAAAAAGAGCTTTAAGAACTAGACAAATCTGGATTGAGCTTGCTGCTAAAGCGAACTTTAATGTAGCACAAAGTGGCTCATTACATCTTGCTTATCGAGAAGATGAGTTAAACGTTTTACAAGAATTCTTAGACACGACAAAAGATACAGGATATTCAGTAGAATTATTAACCCCTTCTCAAGTTGCTCAAAAAAGTCAAGCAGCAATTACTCAAGATTTATTAGGTGCATTGTGGAGTACAACAGAAGTTATTGTTGATCCGAGAGAAGTCATCCAAAAAATCCCAGTTTTTTTATCAGAATTTTATCAAGTTAACTTTCAATATAACACGGCTGTAACTGATATTTTCTATCCGAAACTTAAAGCAGGTAGTCAAGTATGGCAAGCTGAACAAATTTTTGTCTGTAGTGGGGATGATTTTGCAACACTTTATCCTAAAGTTTATACTAAAAGTGATATTACTAAAGTTAAATTGCAAATGATGCGAACTATTCCGCAACCGAATCATTGGCAATTAGTCCCTGCTTTGTGTGGAGGATTAACGCTAACGCATTATTCTGCTTTTGCTCATTGTCTCTCATTAGCGGCTTTAAAAACTCGTATTGAAACAGAAACCCCTCATTTTGTAAAATGGCATATTCATGTCATGATGTCTCAAAATGCTTTAGGAGAATTAATTATTGGCGATCATCATGAATATGGTTTAACTTTCGATCCCTTTGATCGCTCAGACATCAATCAATATATATTAGATTATCTCCAAAAATTTGCTAATGTTCCTTCTTTGGAAATGGCAGCAACCTGGCATGGTATTTATGCAAAAATTCCTGGTAAGACTGAACTGATTATACAGCCTGAAACGGGAGTGACGATTGTTAATGCTCTAGGTGGCGCAGGCATGACTTTATCTTTTGGTTTAGCGGAAGAAGTTATTGAAAGTTTGTAAAAGATTGTTTTAAAAGTGTTTTAAAATGTCTCAGCTTACTGAAATTATTGAAATTTTATCAACGCGGGGACACCAACAATATGGAGGTGAACCTGTTAGTCAGTTAGAACACGCTTTACAATGTGCTTTTTTAGCTGAACAAGCTGATGCGAGTCAAGCAATGATTATCGCTTGTCTGTTACATGATTTTGGACATTTAGTTGATAATTTAGGCGAGACTAATGCAGAGAGAGGATGTCATGAACATCGCTGTTTAAAATGGTTGAAACCTCTATTTGATGAATCTGTAACTGAACCTATTCGCTTACACGTTGAGGCTAAACGATATCTTTGTCACGTTGATTTAAACTATTTTAATACGCTCTCTGATGCTTCTAAACTCAGCTTAAAATTACAAGGAGGCGTATTTTCAGAACAAGAAGCTTTAAATTTTATTCATCAACCCTATGCATCTGAAGCGATACAATTACGGCGTTGGGATGAGCAAGCCAAAATTCCCCATCTTCAGACTCCTAGTTTAGAAGATTATTTTTCTATCTTGATTGAGTTTAATTCAACGGTTCAGACAATTGATTTTTTAAAGCAGCTAAGGCACGCCAACGGCTGTCAGTCGGGGGATTAGTAGCAGTATCGACAGATTTAAGTGGCTGCTGACAGTTTTTGCCACAAAATTGTTGCACAGGGAGAGCCAACGATAATTGTTCGTACAACCAGGTATCAAGCTCAAAATAGCCATCAAAAGCGAGTATTTCTGACAAATCTTCCCAAGCAATTTCTCGTTCTTGGGGATGGGATTGGGGACTATTGGCGTTGTCGTTTAACCAAATTAGTTCTGAGGTATCGAGCAAAAGGCGGTGATTGTAATGTTGTAAGCAGCGATCGCACGTCAGGGTGACAATGGTTTCCGCTTGAACGGCAACTTCAAGAAACGTCCCTCCGTGCCGGATTCGTATCTTGCCTCGCAAAGGAGTCAGGGTATCTAAAGCACCGATAAATTCATCTAAATAAAATCTTTGAGTTCTGTCGGGAGCTTTGAGAAGGTGGGGAATGTAGAGAGCTTGCATGGTGGTTGCTCCTTAAGAAGGGATCTGAACCTAGATCATTTTAACAAGAAAGAATTTCTGAATTTCTTCTTGATCAAGTTTTTGTCCCTCTGACAAATGCCAAACCACTGTATAACTGAAATGCCCCATCCCAGGGAGTATCTTCGCGGCGCAATAAGTCAATGTGAGGATCGATTAACTTAAGTAACTCCTGAAAATCGATCGCTGAGTCAGCAAAAGGCGCGAACTCCGACCAAACAGGCACTTGTGGCAATTGTTGCTCGATGCATTGGTGGATGTGGTTCCAACTATCTTGTGCCGTTGCAGAGCCATCTGTGGCCATCTGTCGCTCAGAGAAAGTCACACCTTGATGAAAATGATAAGTCTGATCGCACAAGCGCACAATCGTGTTGCGATCGCTCAGGTGTAAGTCACAGAATTTAGCATAGTCAAGGGTTTGAGTTTTGCGCTCTAGCTTCCCGCGCAATCCAATTTCGACGCATTCTTCAAACAACGGCAATAATCCTTCTACTCGCCCCGTCACTTCTGACCAAGCAAAGCTAAAAATATCTCGCTGTCCTTTTTGCGGCTGATAGACAACCGTTACTTGCGGTTCTAGCGACTCGACAGACAAAACCGGATAGACGCTCAACTGGGTAATATCTGATACTTTAACCCAAAAACAAGGAATTTCTGCTTTTTGCAGGGCTTCTCCCAAAAATTGTAATTCTCCAATGGCTCCCGTGCGATACAGTCGCCAAGCGCGGCTCGGCAGTTGCAAACGGGCACTATAAGCATCCATTTTCAAGATTTCGGCGAATTTCTGCGCGGCTGCTTGTTTTTGCTCAGTTGGAATCGGTTCAAGCACAAGCATCCCCATCTCTTGGCTTCCCGCTTCTTCCATGACTTGCGCGAGAGCTTGCTGACGCTCGTGTTCCTCAAGTGAGGCGATGCGTTGTAGTCCCTGACGAGCCTGAGAGAGAATTTTGGGATGGGGGATATCGCGCAAAAGCTGGCGATAACCTTCGCTGGCGGCGCTGAAGTTGCCAATCGCTTCTGCCAAACGAGCCTCATAAAAGCCAATCCAAGGGTTGTCTGGTTTTTGTTGCTGGAGGTGTTCGAGCAACTGGCGAGCCGTTTGATAATCTTGGGCTTTGATAGCCTCGGTAATTTGCTCTAACATAAAGCACAATCGTTAATTTTCAGTCTCGTTCGACCACAGAGGCAACGAGAGAGGCAACCATAATAGGGGCAGTAATAGCGCGAAGAATGCGCCCTCCTAAGCTGACAGGTTGAAATCCAGCCGCGATCGCGCTTTCGATTTCGGCATCTGTCCAACCCCCTTCGCAGCCAGTGGCGACGGTAATAGTATTGGTCGGGATATTGTTTAGGTAGGTCAGTAAATGCTTGACTTTTCTACGAGTAACACAAATATAGCGATCGCCGCCAGTTTCCCCTACATTTATTAACGCTTCAGACCAAGAAATGGGTTGTTCGATAACCGGAACGAGTTGGCGTTCTGAGAGTTCAGTCGCTTCGGTGGCAATTTTGCGCCAGCGTTCGAGTTTGTGAGGACTTGGAACGAGCAGCGTCCGTTGACTGATCACCGGAACAAACGCTGTCACCCCCAACTCCGTGCCACAGCGCACAATCTCATCAAAGCCATTTCCTTTCGGCAGAGCGACTATCAAGGTAAAAGTAAGAGACAATTCGCTAAATTCGCTTAAAGGCTCGATAATCTGCGCTGATTCCACTAATATTTGAGCGATCCAGGCGCGTCCCTGACCGTCTAGAGCAACAAAGCGATCGCCCTTTTTTAACCGCAACACCCGCCTAAGATAGTGAGACTGTTCGGGGGTTAAAACAACTGTCCCGTCTCGTATTTGAGAAGGATTAATGGCTAATCGCCTACCAAGGTTCATTGTTTTTAATTCCCTACTCCCGATTGTCGGTTTCTGAATTGCGATCATCGGGGTAGCGACGGGGTAGCGGTTTGCGACTGCCAAAGGTGCGCGGCTTTTCTACCGCTTTGCGGGGAGGAGAGGGAGGTTCGAGGCGATCGCTGGGGGTAAAACGCCGTTGTCCGCCTGCTTTAAAAGGCCGTCCGCCACTCAAAGGCGGTTTTTTCTTGATAACGAACCCCAAATCAGTCGCTGTTTGCAGTGTCAGGATATCTTGCTGTAATTGGGCGTGCAAATCCCAAAAATGTCCCACAGGACGGTCAGATAAAGTTCCTTTGAGCTTTATTTTAAAAAACTTGGCTTTTTCTGTATCTTTTTTAGGAGATTGGCGAATTTTAACGATAATTGTTTTCTTCTCTGGGGAGGCATAAATCACTTCACCCCGAAGGGAAAAATAGCCATTTTGCATCGGGGGGAGAGCTTCAGAAGCAGGCTCGACTGAGGTGAGTGTTTCCCTGCTAAGGGTTTCGGGTTCCCACACGCCGACAATTTGAACGTGCAAGCGATCGCTGGTCTGTCGTGTGCGGGGATAGACAACCCAAAGGTGAGGCTTGGCTAAATCTAGGTGATTTTTGACCAAACTGATGATCCGTCCCAACAAAACGGCATCAATGGCGGTTCCGTCTGTCGTGGTTAAGATTCCCCTGGTCATTTGTTCATCAGATTGTTGGTACTGTCCCTCAATCAAGCCAATGGCACGATACTGTCGGGGATGGTTAGGAGGAGGAATAGGAACGTTCCGCGCCAAGAATTCGTCAGTTGTACTTGGCTGGGTTTGAGAAGCTCGCTCGGACGGGTTTGGTGGCGAATTGCCAGAAGGATGGGGTGATTCGGCAGACCGATTCACAAGGGGATTCATTAAAACACTCCTAGCGGCGCAGACAGATTTTTGGGTTCGACACGCGAACCGCGATCAACCTCTTTCTACAGTAAGCGGCAACCTCAACCATTTAACTTTTATCGGCTGGGGGTTAACTTGGTTGTAGGATAAATAATTGGGTATAGGATAGGGTTAACTGTCTGCTCATTGTACTCAATAACGAGTCCGCAATAAGCTCGTTTCCTGAATGTATTTCAATCAGTTTATTGATTCGACGTTATCAAACTCCCCATGAAACTCTCTCAAACACAACATCGTCGCTGGCTGTATGTAGGGCTGGCACTCATGCTGCTGGCGTTAGTGTCTTTTTCGTTGATTCCTTTAGTTAGCAGTATCGTACAGGCGAGGCAATCTCAAACGCAAGGCGCGAATATTTCTTCGGTAACGTCTGCCAACCTCGAAACACAAGCATTAGGTTACCAACTGATTTTAGAGCGTGAACCGGACAATCAGAATGCCTTGCGCGGTTTGCTGGAGATTAAACTCAAGCAGAGCGATCTCGCTGGAGCGATCTCGCCGTTGGAGAGACTAGCGCAACTCAATCCCCAAGTTGCCGATTATGGCATTTTACTGGCTCAAGCTAAACAGCAACTCGGAGACGATGAGGGAGCCGCCGCCGCTTATCGGGCGATTCTTGCTGCCCAACCCGGAGAAATGCGGGCGCTCAAAGGCATGGTGGAATTGTTACTGGCTCAAAACCGTTCGACTGAAGCGATCTCGCTCGTGCAAAAATCGCTCACCGAGGCGATCGCGGGGCAGCCTCCCGCCACTCCTTATTCTCTGACTTCTCTCCAGCTACTCTTAGGCGAAATTTTCTTTAAACAAAACCGCTACTCAGAAGCAATTACCATCTACGATCGCGCTCTTAAAGCCGCTCCTCAAGATTTTCGCCCTCTTTTTGCTAAAGCACTCGTCTTGCGCGAACAGGGCAAAGAAAGTGAGTCTCAAACCCTGTTTAAAGAATCTCTTCTCCTCGCTCCTGTTCAATACAAAGAACAAATTAAAGGGTTTTCGTTGATCAAGGGAACAGGGAACAGGCAATAGGCAATAGGTCTTATTAGTCATTGCTAATTGATAAAATGCTTGTTAGTCCAATTTGGTGTGGGAAAATTCCTGATTTTCAATGACTTCTAAATACTGACTTTCAATTAAAAAAGTCCCTCGCGGGAAGTGAACGCCCCAATATCCTCCCGGACGGCGATCGCAGACGATGCCTTTTTCCCCAACGGCTAAAATATCGGCAGGACGCAGCATAGGCATGGGATCGGCGGTTTTGAAGTAAGGAGGATGGGCAATAAGGCGGACTTTTGCCCCAACGGTAATGGGTTGATTCGTCATAATTTTTTAAATGTAACTTTTTTCCGTCTTGTAAGAATAATGTTTCAGACGAATGACACTGCTAACTTGGGCTCTCCCGTATATGTGAGGATAAGCAAAGCTTATAAATTAACGTAGGATGGGTTAGACGGCAGTAAGCCTTCAAACTTAACCAGAAATCATCAATCCGTCGTAACCCATCTTTCAAGAATTTGTAACAGTAAGAACATTTTACCTCAAGCACCTCAGAGAGCCGTTAATCGGTGAGGGTAGTAGCCTAAAAGTTATCTGTCCTTGGGAACGTCCCATTTACAGCAAATTGCGATCAAATTAACTACAGACGAAGCTCTCTAGTTGACTCAAATGATCAATCTCCTTTCTGTAAATTAAACCTCTTGATAGAGTTCTCCAGGTGTGGTTTTGGATAAAAGTTGAGGTGTGATGTTTACCCCTTCTTAAACTCATGACCACCAATACATTTGAATCGTTTGCTACCCAGGCGGCGCTCACCTCCCTCAACGTTTACCGTACACATATTTCACCTCGGAAAGGATTCTCCTGTCCCCATTGGTTATTGCACGGAGACGAATCTTGCTCAGACTATGTAAAACGCATCCTGACTGATCAAAATTTAAGCGCAGCAATTCAAATTGCTCCTCAGCGATTCAAAGCCTGCAAAGCTGCCGCACAGACATTGAAGTCACCAAGATCCCAGGGTGGATGTATCGTCATTCCCTGTTGCTTCCCTATCTAATGTGGGAATACTAGACACAGCCATTCCTAACTATTAACTATTAACTTTATCGCCCTAAATCGTGCAGGGCATTGATGATTGTGACACATTTTTCGGTTGTGGCTTCTAAAGCGTCTCGCTGGCTAGACACTGGTGGCGCGATCGCTTGGCCAATCCTCACGGTAATGGGGACAGGTTGTGGCAGGGATGCCCCTTTGCTCAAAATTTTCTCAGTTCCCCACAAAGACACAGGCAACAGAGGGACTTGCGCTCTTGCCGCCATAATAGCTGCTCCTAGCTTGGGTTCGCTGATGCGCCCGTCGGGGGTGCGGGTTCCTTGCAAGAAAACGCCGACAATCCAGCCGTTGTGTAAGGCATTGAGGGCAACTCGCATAGCACCGCGATCGCCGGTTCCTCGTTTGACGGGATAAGCTCCATACAGGGTAATAGCTTGTTTGAGCAGGGGAATGGCAAAGAGTTCTTCTTTGGCCATGTAGGCAACCGGACGGCGCAGGCAATTTGAGAGAATGGGGGGGTCAAAGTAGCTGGCGTGGTTGCTGACAGCGATTAAGGGGCCTTGGGTTGGGACGTTTTCGGCTCCGTAGATGCGCCCTCGAAAGTAGGCGTGTAGCAGGGGACTAACCACCGACCACTTAAAAAGGTGGTAGAGAATGAGATGAGGAAAGGGTTCTCGTTGACGCAATTGAAAGGTCATTCGATTCTGAATTATTCCCCTTTTTTAAGGAGGGTAGGGGAGATCGGATTTTGGATTAGACCTATACCCCATTTTCTTAACTTTTCTACCTATGCCGACTCAGACAAGACGCGAGCGGCAGCAGTAACGCCAGATTCTCCCGACATCCCTTCATAACCGAGTTCTAGGAGCGTCACTTCTAAAGCTGCCAATGCTGCTAGAATATCGCGATCGCTGACAAATCCCAAGTGACCGATGCGGAAAATTTTGCCCGTAAGGTGGTCTTGTCCGCCAGCGAGGGCAATGTCAAATTGCTTTTTCATCGTCGAGCGAATTTGTTCGGCATCAACCCCTGTGGGAATGACGGCGGTAATCGCATGGCTCGCAGCCTCATCGGGGGCAAAAAGCGGCAATCCTAACGCTTTGACACCAGCGCGGGTGACGTGAGTTAGGCTACGGTGGCGAGCGAAAATAGCATCTAATCCTTCGGTTTTCATTATCTGCAAGGCTGCTTGCAGTCCGTACATGAGGTTGACAGGTGGTGTGAAGGGGGAACTATTTTGATCGGTTGCTTTCTTGTAAGCTTTTAAATCGAGGTAAAATTTAGGGATTTTGGCAGTTTTGTAGGCTTTCCAGGCTTTTTGACTGACGCTGACAAATCCCAATCCTGGCGGAATCATGTAGCCTTTTTGAGAACCGGAGGCAACCACATCTAAACCCCATTCGTCAGTGGGGACGTTCGTCGCGCCCAAACTGGTCACGGCATCGACAACGATCAAACATTCCCCATGATTTTTGACGTGGCGGTTGATCGTTTCTAGGTCATTGAGGATGCCTGTAGAGGTTTCGGAGTGGGTAACGATAACCGCTTTGATCGTTTTCTCGGTATCAGTTTCTAGTTTTTCTCTAAATTGCTCTGGATCGAGGGGTTTGCCCCATTCGGCTTGAATTTCTTCGGTTTGTAAGCCAAAAGCGCGGCTGATTTTGCCCCATCGCTCGCCAAATTTACCGTTATTGCCGACCAATACGCGATCGCCTGGGGAGAGAAAGTTAATAATTCCCGCTTCCATCGCCCCCGTGCCACTGACGGTTAACATCAGCACGTCATTTTGAGTTTGGTGAAGCCACTGGAGGTTTTCGGTTAGTTCGGCGATGATTTTGCTAAAATCTCCACTGCGGTGGCCGGTGGGGTGTTTGGCCATCGCCAGTAGCACGCTTTCAGGCACGGGGGTCGGCCCCGGAATCATTAGCATTTGTTTATCTTGCATTTTATAGCTTCTCCTGCTTCGTCTTTGAGTGTCATCAATTGAAAATGCACATTAGTTTAATTTAACTTTGTTCACCGATCGCTTGATGGGGAACCAAGGAGGGGGCGATCGCTTCTGCTTTGGCATCGACACTGTTGAGTGACCAACGGTAATCGACAGGCACTTGCGTTTGTTGGCAGATAGCTTCTAATTGTTTTTGCTGAGCTAGAGCTTTACGCAAGTTAATAATCAGTTGTTGCAATTGTTCTCTTAGGTGCGGTTGGTTGTCCACAACTGCCAAACTTTGGCGTTCTAGCAATTGCAGGAGCAATTCATAGTGAACGTGAGAGGGAAGAGGAAGGGGTTTCATATATCAGTTATCAGTTATTAGTTATTAGTTATCAGTTATTAAGTTAAAGACACTTTCATTTTTTTTCCTCCTCCAGATCGCATAAGACTCGATACTCATCATAAAAGTTTCTGGCTAAGCTTGCCAACGTCGGGGTTAGACTTCTCCAAACAAAACCGCGATCGCTCTGGCGGGATCGTCGTGTTTGACCAGGGATTCTCCCACCAAAACTGCATTTGCGCCAGCTTGCTTGACGAATTGGAGATCTTTGCTTTGGTGCAACCCTGACTCGCTGACGACGCGAATACCCAAGGCTTGAATCTGTTCGCGCCGTGCGTTTAAGAGATGCGCTGTGGTGGCGAGATCAACGTTAAAGGTTTCTAAATTGCGGTTGTTGATGCCAACCAAGGAGACACCCTCTATCGCCAAAACGCGGTCTAATTCGGCGAGGGTGTGAACTTCGATTAAGGGAGTCATGCCCAGCACTTTGACAATTTTGACAAAATAACGCAAATCCTGATCGTTGAGAATCGCTGCAATTAGCAAAACCGCGTCTGCGCCTTGAGAGCGAGCTAGATAAATTTGATAGGGATAGAGAATAAATTCTTTGCACAATAGCGGTAAATCGACTGCTTGACGGACGAGAGCAAGGTTGTCAAAACTGCCTTGAAAGAACTTAGCATCGGTGAGTACCGACAGACAACTTGCTCCTCCTTGTTGGTAGGATTTAGCGATCGCCACTGGGTCAAAATCTTCTCGAATGATCCCTTTGCTGGGAGAGGCTTTTTTGACTTCGGCAATCAAAGCAGGTTGGGTTTTACTATGCGCGATCGCGCCCAGAAAATCGCGTGGAGGAGAGACTTCACGAACTTTTTTTTGCAAGTCTAGCAAGGAAAGGCGTTCTCTGAGTCGCTCAACTTCTTTCTCTTTATGCCAGACAATAGCTTCGAGGATGTGTTGAGGTTCGCTCTGAGGAACCGGAACCTGATAGCGCAAAGTCTCGACTTCAATAGGGGGATTAGGGTGCCGTCTTCTGATTTGCATTGTCCAAGAGCGTCAGTTAATGAAAAAATTGAGAGAACCTAACATGACCTCGTTATTGTAACGACAAACGTTGCGTCCTGCTAGGTAAGCTGTTGTGCATCTGAGGGCAAATTGCGACTGAGTAAACTGTCGCGCACCTTATCTAAAGGTAAGTCTCCTACGCAGGGCATAATAAAGATAGAGACTAATGTTACTCCTTTAACTGACTGTTATTGCTGAATTTAACGCTATAAAATCGAGTTAAACCTTTTATGAATACCATCAAAGAAAAAATTCAGTTGATCTTGAATCAATTACCAGATAATTGTTCAATTGAAGATATCCAGTATCATTTATATGTTCTAGAAAAAGTGCGTCAGGGACTTTATCTGGCTGATACGGAAGCTACTTTGCAACAGGAGGAAGTCGAGAGGCTGCTGAATAAATGGCTTATCGAGTAACCTGGTCGTCCAAAGCAATTGAAGATGTGGATGCTATTGCGGCATACATTGCCCGCGATTCGTCTTCCTATGCGGCGGCAGTTGTTCGTAAAATTTTGGATACGACGCGCCAACTTCAGCAAGATCCCCTAGCGGGATCGTCTATTGCTGAATCGGCTGACTCCAATTTGCGGGAGGAGTTGGCTTACACCTATCGCATTATCTATCGTATTCAAGCAGAAACGGTAATCGTTGCCGCGATCGTTCACAGTAAACGCTTGTTGGGCATGAGTCAGGTGTTGTAACTGCCAATTTGTTCACGAAGTCACCGAATTACTTGAACGGGCAATTGCTCAGTTGAAAACTCTGCCAGCCAGTGACCAGGACGCGATTGCTGCTCGTCTTCTTAAAGTTTTACTGAACTTTTTTAAAGCTTAAAGAAAAGATATTTACCTCTTAACCTCGGCATGAAACGCTACTAAATGGTAAAAAATTTGACTTTTCAGTAAAGAACGCAGGAGAAAAAAATTTCCTCCTGCGGATAGAGTTGTTCATCTTTATTTTCCTTTTGTTTATCTCGATCTACCACTGGTTTACAGTCTGGCTTGAGACAATTCCTGAAAATGCGATGAAAACAATCCTGAAAAGTCCATGCAATCCCTAACTAGGAAGGTGAAAGGTTAATTGACATGGCTGATTTTGCGAGCGAACTGGTAATTGATGGCAAGACTGATGCCAATCCTTACGTTTTTAACTTACCCGATATCGATCCGACTACAGGAGAGAATCCCGAATACGATATCATTCCCCTGCTTACCGTCGGTGATGAAGTTCCTTTACTTGACGGCGAATTTGGCAGCTTTACCGCCAGTTTGACCGATACTTATGCGATGGCTGGGATTCCCGACGGTTTGGGATTTACCCAGATTGGAGATTTATACTACGTCTTCATGAATCATGAGTTGGGGAGTAGCGTTGTCACTGATGTTTCCTCAACCGTCAACGGGCAAATCAACGGGGCAAGAGTATCGCTTTATGTGTTCGACCAAGATTGGAATGCTATTGGCGGCAAAAACCTGATTGAAGATGCCGTTATTGATGGTGTAACCTATTCCCTCAACCTGACGACGGGCAATTACGAGGATACAAGCGGCAATATCCTCACAATGACCGATCATACGAATTTTTCTCGTTTTTGTTCTGGTTATCTCGCCACACAGGGATTTGTCGATGAAAATGGCAACGAAATTCCTATCTACTTTGCGCCGGAAGAAGTAGGAGGCGGATTAGGCATTCCCGTAACCCCTGATGGTACTGCCAGTCCCCTACGCGGATTAGGCGTGTACTCTAAAGAACAAGTTTTTGCTGCTTCCCAATACCGGGCGACCAATTCTGAGTATACGGCGTTGATTAGCGCTGAAGATGCCGGGGATGGGGAAATTTACCTCTATGTCGGTAAGCAAACTGCCGACAATCCCAACGGTTTTACCAGCAATCCCGATGAATTTGACCTGTACGTTCTTCAGGTAGTTGATCCGACAATAGGCACGGTTTTCGGTTTTGAAACCATGCCAGAAAATATGGATTTGATATCGCGCTGGCAATTGGTTCCCGATGACATTGCGTTAAATGCTGATCCTGCCGTTCTCAGCAGTTGGGTCAATGCAACCGACGCAAGCGGTATGTTCCGTTCGACGGATTTTGAGCGCCCCGAAGACGTTCACGAAGATTTCAGCAATCCTGGCACTTTTTACTTTGTTACGACGGGAACCAATGACATTCCTCCTGGCGGAACTGAGGCAGTCAACCGCTTTGGGATGTTGCATCGCTTTGATTTACAACTCGATGCCAATGGCGTTCCCCTCGATGGAACCTTTGAATTCCTGATGGAAGGCGGCCCCAATACCGGTGTCAGCTACGATAACATCGTCGTAGACAGCAATGGCAATGTCGTCATCAACGAAGACAATACCGCAGGCGGTGACGAGGTGTTGCAGGTTCAGCAACGCAACGGTCGGGTTGTTTCCTACAATATTGCCCACAATGAAAACCGAGTTGGCAACGATGAAGTGACCTTCTTGTTTGAACTCGACCAAGCAGCAGAAGGCGAGCAATTTGACACCAGTTTTGGCGCTTGGGAAACGTCGGGGATTATCGAAGTACCGGGTGGGACAAACGGTCAAAGCGCCTATTTATTCGACGTACAAGCGCCAACAATTCGCAATGATTCAGGTGTTTATGAAGGGCGCTACGAACGAGGAGGGCAACTCATTTTAGTGGTTCCCATTGAAGAGCCCAAAATCGTCGGTTTTGCATCACTTCCTGCTGATACCTTCGCTCCTGGACTCCCTGGCGGTTCAGGTAACGCTATTACAACACCCGATCGCACTACCCCCTTCGACGGACAACCGGTTCAAGGATTCAGTGGCGTACAGTTTGCTGATGATGGCAGCTATTGGTTCCTCTCTGACAATGGATTTGGTTCAAAAGCTAACAGCGCGGACTACCTGCTGCGAGTTTACAAAGTCGATCCTAACTTCAAAACCGAAGATGGCGGAACCGGACAAGCAGAGTGGACGGACTTTATTCAACTGTCTGACCCCAATAATTTAATTGACTGGGATATCGTGCAAGAAGGTACGAGCGATCGCTTACTAACCGGGGCTGATTTTGACCCAGAATCGATTGTTATTACCGATGACGGCACAATTTGGATTGGCGAAGAATTTGGGCCTTACCTACTGCACTTTGACAGCAATGGGGTTTTAATTGATGCTCCCATTGCCACGCCCAACCTATTTAGCTTCAATACGTTAAGTGGCGAAGATCCCTTAGTCATTGCCCATCGAGGCGCGAGTGGCGATCGCCCGGAACACACGCTAGGATTTTTAGGACGCGACTTAATTGCTGCCTACAATTTAGCCATAGAAATTGGGGCTGATTTTATTGAACCCGATTTAGTCCCCACTAAAGATGGGGTGCTGATTGCCCGTCACGAAAATGCCCTAGCGATCGTCACAACGGACGCAAATGGCAATCCTATCATCAAAGAGAACGGTGAATTTGACATCACCGAAGCGACGACCAACGTTTACCTATTGCCTCAATTTGCCAACCGCCTGACCACCAAAGACATCGACGGAAACTCGATTACAGGTTGGTTCTCAGAAGACTTCACCCTGGCGGAAATCAAGCAACTGCGAGCAGTCGAGCGCATTCCCGCTACTCGTCCCGACAATGCAGAATACGATTTCCTCTTTGAAATCCCCACTTTGGGAGAAATTATCGACCTGGTTAAGTTCATCGAACAAACCACCGGCGAGAAAATCGGCATCTATCCCGAAACCAAACACCCCACCTATTTTGCCGAAGAAGGAACCTTCCTTGATGGGACTCCCATCAACCTCAACACGTCTCAAATCCTGATTGATACCCTAGTTGAAAAAGGATTTACTGACCCTGAGCGCATTTTCATCCAATCCTTTGAAGTGGGCAACCTCAAGGCATTGAATGATACCATCATGCCGACGGCAGGCGTAGACATTCCCTTAGTACAGTTGCTCGACGCATTTTCGGAAGCGCCCTATGATTTCACCTTCAACGGCGATACGCGCACTTATGCTGACCTCGTAACCGCCGCAGGACTGGCAGAAATTGCCACTTATGCCGAAGGTATCGGCCCTTGGAAGCGGACGATTATTGCCACTGACGCTCAAAATGCGCTCCTTCCCCCAACTACCTTAATCGAAGACGCACACGCGGCAGGATTGCAGGTACATCCCTACACCTTCCGCGATGAAGCCAATTTCCTCGCTACCAACTACAACGGCAACCCTGAAGCAGAATACGACCAATTCTTCAGCCTCGGTGTAGACGGACTTTTTAGCGACAATCCCGCGACTGCCTTAAAGGTGTTAGAAAAAATCACCGCCGACTTCGTGCGATCGCCTGACAATCCCCAAGGAACAGATTTAGTCAATTTAGGGCGTTCTCGCGGCTTTGAAGGCATGGCTTACAGTCCCGATGGACTGACACTCTATCCTTTGCTCGAAGGGCGCGTTACGGGCGATCCAGCTAACGCTCTACGGATTTATGAATTCGATGTTGCCAGCAAAACCTACGTCGATGAATTGGTCGGGTACTACCAGCTAGATAAAGGGGATAATGCGATCGGTGATTTTACGCCGATTAATGACAGCGAATTCCTCGTCATCGAACGCGACAACCTCCAAGGATCTGCCGCCCAGTTCAAAAAGGTCTTTAAGGTCGATTTCTCGCAAATTGATAGCAATGGCTTCGTTGAAAAAGCGTTATTAGTCGATTTACTCAACCTAGCCGATCCAGACGACCTCAACAGCGATGGCTCACTGGTTTATACTTTGCCCTTCCAAACCATTGAGGATATTTTAGTCATTGACGAAAAGACCATTTTAATCGCCAACGATAACAACTATCCCTTCTCCAAAGGTCGTCCCCCCGCTCTCGACAACAATGAGATGGTACTCATTGAGTTGCCAGAAGCGCTTGATCTCGCTTCAGAATTAGGTCTGCCTGAAGTCAGCTTGAGTGCCACCCCTGCTACTGTCGAAGAGGGAGCGCAACTGACCTGGAACTTCAGTCTGGCGCAACCCGTACCAACAGGCGGATTGGTCATTAATTTAGACCTAACCGAAGCCACCGACCCCGAACCCGGAGATATTGAATACAACGTCACTGGCAGCGAAAACATTACTGGTTTTGAATTAGTGGTTGAAGGGGGAGTCATTCAAGGGGCTAAGGTGACTTTAGCTGAGGGTGCGACTTCTGCCAAGTTAGTCTCTAACATCATCGCCGACCAAAAAACAGAAGGCCCCGAAAGTGTCACCTTTACCGTAGCCCAAGGAGAAGGCTACCGCATCAATTCTGAAGCTAACGAAGCCAGCTTTACCATCGAAGACACCTCTACAACTCCCGTGCCAAAGAGGGTTTCCGGTTCCTCTGGCGATGATATCTTCGATACGGTTGACCCTGGTGAGAAAAACTTCGTTGGCGACAACCAATTACTATTTGCTGGTTCTGGCGACGATTTTGTCGATGTCACCTTTGCCCCTGGTGGCAATCGCCTGGATTTGGGTAGCGGCGATGATATTGTCATTGCCGGAACCAACAACCGCATCCTCGCTGGCAAGGGTGACGATCTCATCTTTGTGGGAACTGGCGGCGGTGACAACCTGATTACAGGCGGTCTGGGTGCTGACCAATTCTGGATTGTTACCGATGAAGGCGATTTACCCTTAGTGGCCAATACCATCACCGACTTCAAAATATCCGAAGGTGATGTTATTGGTTTTGCGGCAACGAGTCTCGACTTTGACGCGCTCAATCTAACTCAATCGGCAACTAGCACGATTGTCAATGCGTTAGGAAAAGACTTAGCTATCTTACAAAACGTTCAAGTATCTAGCTTGAGTGCCGATAACTTTGACTTTGCCTAATCAATGACTTAGGACTTACGCACCAAGGCCCAAGAAACCGGGTTTCTGCGTAAGTCCTGTGACTGTAGTGGACTGACACAGCTAAAGTAGGGCAAAAGGAATGTGAGCATCTTGCTCACTGGGGGAAAAAATAGCGAGCAGGATGCTCGCACTCTCATCAACTTAACGCACCGTTTTAGACGTGTCAGTCCAGTAGGGTGGGCATTGCCCACCTTAATTAATTATTGGATTACCCCAACGCCGCCTGCTCGACCGTCAATTGAACGACTTGACCAAAAGAGAGTTCTAGGGTATGACCGTCAGGATCTTGTAAATAAGCCCAATATCCCACAGGCGGGCCAGAATCTTGGGGCCCGCAGAGCAAACAACCCTCGTCTGAAGCTTGCTGGCAAAGGTGATCGACGGCTTCTCGGCTCTCAATTGCCACGCCTAAATGAGAGTGAGGAACCAGTTTTCCCTGGACTTGGGGCATCCCCAGCAAGACAATTGCGAAAGGACGAGTTAGGTCACTCAGCCAAGCGACTTGTATTTGAGCAGTTGCATCCGTTCGCTGATGGATGACGCTTAAGCGAGCGTACTTTTGATAAAAAGCAATGCTTTTATTGAGGTCACTAACCTCTAAGGCAATATGAGTTAATCCTAAATCAGTCATGGCTAAACTACTTTTTTAAGGCGAACGGAGGGTAATTCTCAATTGATAGGTCAAAGGTTTGTCCGACTTAGAAACAACGATTAATTCATAATAACCACTTTCTGGCAGTTCACCCGACCATTGACGGAACGTGGAGTCTGCTAAAAGATTACTCTGACTAGAAGGAGAATAAATAGACAGCCAAGTGTTGCGATCGCTCTCTAATACGACTGCCATCTGCTGTGCTGCTGCCAACGGAAGGATGTAAGCTTTACCACCCCCAGGTTGCAGCGTTCCTTCGAGAACGACAGCCGAGCGCTCATTATTAAGGGCAACTTCTTCATAAATTTCACCTGCTTGCAGTGCCGTCAAGACATCCAAAGCCATTGCACTCCACACTTGACCGATGGGAAGATCGAGGAAGTTTTGGGCTTCTTGTTCGGGAAACTGAGCAAAAAAGCGGGCATCGGTGAGATCGAAAAGGGCGCGACTGCTCAAGTGCAAGTTATTGGCTTGTTGTTTCCAGCTATCTCGCTGCGCTTGGTTGTAAGTTCCCAAACCCTGACGCGCTTGGGGACTCAGCAAACTCAAGCGATCAAGCCATTCGGCAGCGAGGCGATCCCACTTTTCTCGCCAAGGTGCGTCTTCGGGTTGCTCAGTCAGGGTTTTGCCTTGTTGTGCTGGGTATTTATCCCCAAAGGTGCGATCAACAAGGGCGACAAAAAATTGAGGATCGATCCCCAAATTCTGGCGGCGCGATCGCAACTCGTTTTTTCGCTGTATTTCCTGCTCAGAAATCGACGGCGAAGGCACTACTGAGGGAGAAGCATCAGTTGCGGGGTTAATATCACCTGATGGACTGAGATTGAGGGCGCGTTCGATCCAAAGTTTTCCTGCTATCCATCCCAACGTACCCGATACCACCACTAACAGCAAGACAACTGTTAGTTTACCCAAACAGCCAAGCAGGGAGGTTTTAGCGGGGCTAGTCGTTAAGGCCATTGTCGGCTCGTTTTCGCTTAAAGAGGGCGCAACAATCGCCGCCGAAGTCATCTCTGGCACTAAAGTATCAGGATTTACTGCAACGGTTGCGGAGGGCGTTTGAGGTTGAGGAGTAGCATCAGGCAGGCAAGCTAGCACATCTAAAGCAGAGGCATAGCGATCGCCAGCTTCTTGAGCCAGCATTTTGCCTAAAATTCTTTTGAAAGAAGGATTTAAAGCAATTGTCTCTAGGAAGCTTGCAGTTGACGTGTGAGGATTGAGGAGAAATGGCGGTTCTTTTCCTGTCAGCAGCACAACGGCAGTGGCTGCTAACCCATAGAGATCGCTATGGGGGAAGACGAGTCCTTGTTGAATCTGTTCCGAAGGAGCATAGCCCTCTTTGCCAATTTGCTCAACACGCAGCGCGAGTTGTTGCGGGTTGGTAAAAAATGTCGTGGCAATGATCGATAATTGCTTGATACTGCCAAAATCAATTAGAACAGGCAGTTTATCCGCATGGCGTTGCATGATATTGTCTGGACGGATATCGCGATGGATGATGCCCTGATCGTGAAGATATTGCAAGACAGGTAACAGAAAACGCAGCAATTGAATGATTTCAGCTTCACTGAAGGTTTCTCCAGTACTGAGGCGGTGATTGAGCAGTTCTCGATAAGTAGCCCCTTCAACGTAATCTTGAACCAAAAACAGACCCATCAATGATTCTTGTTCTAGAATAAAAAGTTCGTGAAATTGAGCGATTTGGGGACGATCAAGCGTATAAAGAACCTGTGCTTCTCGTTGAAATAATTTCTCTGTGTTTCGCAGTGCGTCAGGATCTGTCAAATCGGCAGCAAATTCTTTAATAATGTAATATTTATGCGAATTTTTGCCATTTTTCGCCAGGTAAGTACGTCCGAGGTGTCCTTGTCCTAATTGACGCAGGATATGATAACGATTATTGACTGTCTGTCCGGGTTGCAGATCAATTCCCATGAAACTCAACTCAATGCCCGTAATTAACTCAAATATCTTTTTAGCATTTTAAAGTAAAAGTTATGAATAGTTTATTTATTGTTTTTGAAGGAATCGATGGCTCTGGAACTTCGACACAAGCCGAATTATTAAAAACTTATTTTATGGCTCACAATTACCCTGCTATAATCAGCCCCGAACCGACGGATGGGCCAATAGGCAAACTAATTCGCCAAGCGATGCAAACCCCCATTCTTGCCATTAGCGATCGCGCTAAATTTGACACACAAATGGCTTATTTATTTGCGGCTGATCGCCATTATCACCTTTATAACGATAGGGATGGTGTCTTTAAATTAATCGAACGCGATCGCACTCATGTCATTACGACGCGCTACTACTTTTCTTCGCTTGTCTATAACTGTAACACACAAGCTGAATTGGATTTTGTTTGGGGTTTAAATCAACATTTTCCTCCTCCTGATTTAATTATTTACCTAGATCTTCCTGTTGAGATTGCTTTATCACGCATTCACCAACGTTCTTTCAAAGAAATTTATGAAACAGAAGAAAAGTTACAAAAAGTTCGTACTAATTATCACAAGCTTTTTCAAACTTATTCAGGTAAAATACTTCAGCTTGATGGTACTGACGAGATCGATAGTCTCCATCAAACAATTTTAAGTTTTATTAAAAATTCTCGCAAAAATCTTGAAGGCAATGGTTGTCGCTTGTAGTGAAAGTGTATTCAATCTCACCTAAAAAAGGACAAAATAATGAATGCAACTGTAGCAAAACAAAGTCATGAGCCGAACTTGTTTGATTTAAGAGGCAAGTTTACTCATATTAACTACTCGACGACTAGCATTGCAGGAATACCGCAATTAAGCTATCGAAAGCTAGGTACAACGCTTAACTTTAGTGGAGACGAGATTCGGGTTGTAGAAACGGAAATTGGTAAGTTAGTCACGGTAACGATTGAAGCCGTTCCCGATCTGCAAACAGTAACACTAACGTTACTGATACCGACTATTAATTTACCAAAAGAAGATACGGAGATTTCTATTGACACTAAAGCCATTATAACGACGGAGCGTACCAGTATTGGGGGCCCTAGTTTAGTGATAGGTCAACTACAAACCTACCGTATTTTCTCGCTTAGAGGAACAGCTAGTTTTGTCTTCTTCTAATCGGTGAAGGCAAAACACTTGATGAGTGCAAGTTGAAGGTTAAATGCTGAGATTTAATCAGCTTAATGTAGGATGCGTTCTTAACGCATCCTACTACCTATAGTGTTTTATATCAGGGATTTGCGTAAGTTCTATTATTATAGAAATTTCCTTTTTCTAATACCTCTAATTAGAAGCATAAATTCATGATTTTAAATTGAATGTAGCATTGCGTTTAAAAACCGTGTAACTTTTTATTTCCTGCTTACTTCCAAATTGACAAAAGTTCAACATCAAGTTATTATAAAAAACAACTAAAATCAACAAAAGTTAATCCTTTTTAAATGACAGTCTCAAACTCGAAGCCTCAATTTCAATATTTACCCCAATACCAGCCAAATCAGCTAATCTGTGGCTTCGGGCAAATTGCGATTATTACGGGTTGGACAGTCAGGCAATCAGTCGCGAAACACTTAGATGCTCAAGATTATGCCGTCATTGGCAATCTCTACAGTCCTACAAGAGGCATTAGTCCTTTATTGCGTAATTTATTAGCTAATCCTCATGTTAGATATTTAGTCATTTTGCAAGCAATTAAAGAAGACAAGAATGCAGGAGGATGTCAGTGTTTAATAGACTTTTTTAAAAATGGTTTTACTCAAAGCAAAAGTGACACTGAGCGAGATTGTTGGTTAATTAGTTCGGAAGTCACAGGTTACATTGATATTGAAATTCCCTCTTATGTTTTAGAACAATTGCGTCAATCTTTAGTGTATCGAGAAGCTAAATCAATAGCTGAATTGATAGAGATAGTCAAAACTTTATCTCATCAAACAAGACTAGAACCTTGGGGAGAACCTTTATTCTTTGATGAGGTTGAACCTGTACCAACTGTTTTGCCAGGGCCAAGATATGGACATCGCATAGAAGGAAAAACCATTGCAGAAACTTGGGTTAAAATTCTCCATCGAATTAAAACAACCGGAACCATTCGACCGACACAATATGGACAGTGGCAAGAGTTAATCGATCTCATGGCAATTGTCACAGATGAACCGCAAGAGTTTTATTTTCCTGAACCCAATTATCTGCCAATTAATCGCCAATTTTTGCAAGATTATATTTCCCAAGTTTTGCAAGATTCACCCTATCAAGAAGAGGACGCGGTTTTGTCGTCGCACGGCAAAACTTCAGCGTCTGTTAGCGTTAAATATAATTATGGCCAGCGATTGCGTTCTTGGTTTGGCCGCGATCAAATCGAACAAGTAATTGATAAATTAACTCAGGATTTAAATTCCTCAAAAGCGGTTATGTCTCTTTGGGATGTAAAAGATTATGATAATACTGATAGTCCTCCTTGTCTTAATCACATTTGGGTAAGAATTGTCGATAACGAACTCTCTTTAACAGCTACTTTTCGCAGTAATGATATGTTTTCTGCTTGGATAGCGAATGCAATGGGATTGAGAGCATTACAACAGCACATTCTAGAGCGAATTTTGCAACAATCAGAAACAAGTTTAAAATTAGGCCCTTTAATTACGATTAGCCAAAGCGCTCATATTTATAGTGACTGTTGGGAACACGCCGATCGCATTATTAAAACAGAATATACTAAGCTTTGCAAACAGAGAAATTTTGATGATGCTAGCGGTAGTTTTTTAGTATCAATCAAAGACAATCAAATCCTCGTTGAACACATTACCCCCGGTTCAGGAGAAGTCGTTAACTGTTATACAGGGAAATCCGCTCGCCAACTCTATCAACAAATAGCCTCCGATTGTCCGAGTTTACAAGTCGAACACGCTATGTATCTCGGAACTGAATTACAAAAAGCTGAAATCGCTTTACTCAATTCACAAAGTTTCACTTATATACAGGATAAACTTTTGAGCGAAAAGCAGTAACAATCAACCTAAGAAGCCTTCCCTTCAAATAGAGTGGGCTTTACCTCAATCCGCTTAACCCGAACTGAGGTTATGATATCAACATTTGTGTTTAGTGTCTTGTAGCGCCTTGCGACGGCTTTCAAGAATTTGGCTGAGTTCGCGCACAAAACTCGGTTGGCGTTCGAGCATCTGATTGACAATCTCAGCAGAAATTCTCATCACCTCCAAATCGCCGATCGCTCTAATCGAAACCGGACTGGGTTCACTAGCAAAAAGCGTCATTTCTCCGAAAAACTCTCCCGCTTTGAGCGGTAAAATGTTGTGTTCTGTGCCTTTGCCATCCAAGGCCGTCATAGCTGCTTGTCCTGAAATAATCACAAACAGCGAACTATTGAAACTTCCCTGTCTCAATACTCGCTCTCCCACCCCAAAATGTTCAAGGGCGATCGCAGGGGAGAGATCGGACAAATTTTCGGGTTTATCGAGCGGGACGAAATTGGGCAGCGATTGCAAACTGTCGGCGAATTTTTTTTCACTGCCTTGGGCGCGAGCAGTGGGCCCATGAAAGTGATAGAGTGTGCGAATCGGGAAAGGAATGCTCAGGCGGTTACGTTGGGCCGCGTACCAAATCCGAGTGATGAAGCGATCGCGAATCTCCTCCAAATCGCCATAGTCTTCGATAAAAAACTTGACCTCGTAGGTAATGGCACTGTCGTCATAAGCCAAGGTAAAAATTTGCGGGGGGGGAACCGTCAAGATGCCTTGCGTTTCTAGGGCAGTCGCTTGTAGTATTTGCTTGGCTAAATTCGGCGGATCGTTGTAGGAGAAACCAATACGGAAGCGTTCGGCGTGGAGACGTTGCGGTTGGCTGAAGTTGCGGACAATTTCATTGCTGATGAGCTTGTGGGGGATGATAATCATCTCTCGTTCTAGGGTTTGTAGACGCACAGAACGCCAGTTAATGTCAATCACTTGACCGACTGACTCCCCAACGCGCAGCCAATCACCGACCGAGAATGGACGCTCGAACAACAAAGCAATGCCTGACATGATGCTGCCGAGGGTATCTTGCAGGGCTAAGGCAATAACAATTGAACTAATGCCCAAAGCAGTGACTAACCCCGCTAAATCCGCCTTCCAGACCGTTGCCAGCACGATCACTGCTCCCAATCCCACCAAAAATAGCCGGGACAGATCAACCAGCAATTTCGGCATTCTAGAGCGCCAAGTATCAGCTTTAGCTTGTTCAAATAAAATTGTGTTGAGTAGAGAAAGAGCGGCATGAATGATACAAAGCCAAAACAGCGTCTCAATACTTTTGACTAAATCGAGATCGGGAGCCAGTTTTAAAACATAGCGGACAAACAACAAAAAAGCGAAGACCGGCAAAACCCAATTGCGGAGTACCCTTAAAGTCGCGGCCATCGGTTGCCCACGAGCTTGCAGGCGATCGCTCAACTCTCCTAACACAATAACGAGTAAGGGAAATCCCACGATCAAAACAATGGCCCAAATTGACAGATGACTCATATCAGTTAATAGTTAATAGTTATCAGTCAGGAATTTTTAACTTTTGACTTGCTTAATCGCCATGCTTTTAACAGTTTCTTGCCATTGTCTGGCGTTAGGTTTACCGACTCGAACTCGTAGAGATCGTGCAGGCGGTGGTATACTCCTTCGGCTACTAGAATTTCTCCTGGCGCACCGATAGATTTCAAAGCACTTGCCTCGTTAATCGTGTCGCCCCACACATCATAAATAATTTTGTTTCTGCCCACAATGCCAGCCACAATATCCCCTGCATTAATACCGATACTGATATTGAGTTTTAATCCTTTTTCCGGATTGAAACGACGGACGATCGCTAACATCTCGATCGCAAAATCAACGGCTCGTCTGTCGGGGTCGAGATAGGGAACAGACAGCCCACAGATTGCCATGTAGCTGTCGCCAATGGTTTTGATTTTCTCCAGTCCGTAACGTTCAGCCGCCTCGTCAAACGCGCTCACGAGGTCATTGAGAATGGCGACAACTTCATAAGCGCTCATGGCTTCAGTCAGGGCCGAAAATCCTGTTAGATCTGAGAATAAAACGGCTACATTAGAAACACTTTCGGCAATATTTTTCTCCCCTCGTTTAAGACGCTGAGCGATCGCAGCAGGAAAAATACTTAATAGCAGTTGTTCGTTTTCTTGATTTTTTTGCTCGACTAGATGGGTTTGCGTTCGCAAACTGCCAACCATTTCATTAAAAGATTTGGCCAGTTCTCCCAATTCATCATCGCTGTTGAGAGGAGCGATCGCATCTAGCTGTCCGCTTTTGACTTTGCGAGATGTTTCAATGAGTTGATGGATTGGTTTGACAAACAGATAAGCTAGTCCCATCGCCAGAAGCGTTACTAATAACATGAGTAAGGTAGCCCAAATTAAAAGCTGATTTCTAAAAGAATAGATGGGTGCGTAGGCTTCAGACAGGTCAATTTCTGACAAAATTGCCCAATCTAACCCCTCAATCTGGAGGGGAGCATAAGAACTGAGAACCGGAATATCGCGATAGTCGCGAACAATCTGCGTCCCCTGTTGGCCAGAAAGTGCTTTCTCGGCAGCGACGGTTTGTACTTTCTGTTCGAGAATAGAGGTGTTGTATTGGCGGATGCGATCAATGATGGTGTCGTTGACTCCTAGCGATCGCAGCGTTTGCAAGTATAATTTTGGGGTTTCAATCAAAAAACGCGACACCGAGCGCATCAAATAATCTGAACCGACTAAATACGTTTCTCCGCTTTTCCCCAAACCGTCTTTCTCCCAATTGCGGTTTCCTGTCATGACGTTGTTAATTTCATCGACAGGCAACTGAACAGCCAGAACGCCTAGCAATTGAGAACCGTCAAAAATGGGTGCAGCGATGAAAGCAGCCGGTGCGCCGTAGGAAGGAACGTAGGCTTCAAAATCAATCACGCTAGCATAGTTTTTTTCTTTGGCACGCCGAACCAGGCTCACCAGACGAGCGAGGTTACTTTCGTTGTAAGGGCCGGTGGTTAAGTTACTGGTAAAGTCTGTCTCTTTATAGACAGTGTAGACAATGTTTCCTTGAAGATCGACTAAAAACAGATCGTAGTAGCCAAACTTGTCGATGATGGTGCGAAAAATAGGATGGTAACGTTGGTGAATCTGGCTGTAGAGACTGCCGTCTTTAGCACTTACTAACGCCTCTTTTTTGCCGACTGGGTTGGCATTAGCGGCAATATAGTAATACTGGAGATAGGTGGAAGCTTTGCTTTGTGGCAGAAACGCCTCGACGACGGGAGTACCCTGTTGGGTTTTGGCTAACCGAGAGAGAAATTCTTGGCGGTAATAGGCATTGAGCTTTGGCTCGAATTCAGTCGGGACGGAAACGGTGGCTAACTGGCGGTAAGTCTCCGTAAATTCCCGCATAGCTGCTATTACTGAAGGCGTTTGACTTAATGTCTCTATATGATTGCGAGTGGTCTGAAAATAAGCTTCAATTTGATAGGCTTTAGAACTCCGTAAACTGGTAAGCTGACTGAAAACCCGCTCGGTCAAGTTAGACTGGCCGCTACGATAACCTAAATAAGCGGTGACTAAGATAGAGCAACTGCTGACGCTGAGCAGCATCACAATGAGTTTAGATTTAATACTGAGTCGATTGAACCATTGCATGAAGGCAGGTTTTGTTTATCTCTACCCAAAGAGTAGGAAGAATCAGCCGATGGTATTTTAAAGCACTTATTTGTACCAAATTGTAGTCAGTCTGACAAATTCTATTTCCGTTATATTTCTTGCCTTAGATATTCCCCTAACTGCTGCTTAACCTTCATTCTGGCTTGTTGAACGCGCTTGCGGGTATTACAAAGGGATAAAGAGAGGTGTTGAGCGATGTCTGCGTAAGCTCGATCTTCATGTAACATCATCCCCAACTCAAACAAATCACTATGACTGCCTACATCTTCCCCTAAAATAGTGTCAACCTCTAAACACTTTTCGGGTTGTTCATCTAAAATATCCCGTAACGTTTGTCCCTTCACCCATTCCATCACCAAATAGGCTGTATTTCTCTCCGTGAATAAGTCTTGTACCTTCACCACATTCGGATGCTCTAACCGCGCTAAAATCTTCCCCTCTTTCAAAAAAACGAGCCTTTCCCCGTTCATAAGCGTCTTGACTACCCGCCGTCACAGCCACATATCCCGTGTCTCCTTGTCGTAGCGCATGGCTATCAGGATAAAACTCCTTAATTGCCAGTTCCCGCTCTAAAACCGTGTGAAACCCTCGATAGGTAATGCCAAATCCTCCTTGTCCTAGAGGATAATCGATACGATACTTGCCATCGTGAAGAAGTGTGCCAATAGGAAGGGTATTTCTCAATAAAGAAGGAAAATAAACCCCACAATGGGGGCAATTTCCGCTTTTTGCGAGAGAAAGGGAGATCCCGTCTCGTTTACAGTTCAGACATCGCATGAAGATTAACCATGCTTTATTTTTAGCTTTCTTTGCTAAGTTTTCCCTTTGTCGCTAGAGAAATTACTGAATGCCTTTATGCTGTAACAAAACTTAATAAAATAGTTGCCTGAATAAAGTTCTTTGTAAATAAAAACGCTGATAACTTCCATCCTATAATTAGCAATAATATGAATAGGCTCTTAAGATGCGGAATATTGTATGACGACTCGACTAGAAGTTGAATTGGCTATCAAACAATTACCAGAAAGCGAAGTTCGCACCCTTGCAAAGTGGCTACAAGACTACCTTGATGAGAGGTGGGATAAGCAAATTGAAGCGGATTTTGCATCAGGAAAATTAGATCGTCTCATTGCTCAAGCCGAAGCAGATATTGCAACAAACAATGTGAGAGATCTCGATGAAGTCCTTCGCAACGGCTAATTTTTGGAAAGCGTATGCCGAATTGTCACCTGATATAAAAGAGCAAGCGAGGAAAGCTTACCAACTTTGGCAGGAAAATCCCCTTCACCCCTCTCTGCATTTCAAGAAAGTCGGTAAAAATCTTTGGTCTGCTCGTGTTAGTGGTGGGTATCGAGCATTAGCCTTAAAAAAAGGCGATGATTATTATTGGTTTTGGATTGGTGAACACGATAAATATGAGAGTTTTTTGAATTAGCTGGTTATGACAAACCAGCTAAAATGACTATTTTACCCCGTTCTTAAAAGTCTTAACCCCAATCATTTATTCCTTCTGACAGAGTTGTATTAGATAGGTTACAGACGCTATAGTTTGCTTATTGATATGGTGATAACTGGTAACTGATAACTGATAACTGATAACTGATATATGTCTCATCCCCTCTACGTCGCTTTCATCTGGCACCAACACCAACCCCTCTACAAGTCTCCTGAAGCGATCGCCGATGCTACCGGACAGTATCGTATGCCTTGGGTGCGTCTGCATGGGGTTAAGGATTACCTCGATTTGATTTTAGTGCTAGAACGCTATCCCCAACTCCATCAAAGCGTCAACCTTGTTCCCTCTCTCATCTTACAACTCGAAGATTACGCGCAAGGCAAAGCGATCGATCCCTATTTAGCTTTGACGGTAACGCCGGAAGAAAACTTAACTGCACAGCAACAAGAAAGCATTATTCAAAATTTCTTTGACGCTCATCACCACACTTTAATCGATCCGTATCCTCGTTATGCCCAACTCTATGAGCAAAAGCAAGAAAAAGGCATCGGTTGGTGTTTAGACAATTGGACACTACAGGATTACAGCGATTTGTTAGCATGGCATAATTTAGCGTGGATTGACCCTTTCTTTCAAGAAACCGATACAGAGATTCAAGCTTGGTTAGAGCAGGGACGAGGATTTACCCTCAGCGATCGCCAGCGCATTATTGCCAAGCAGCGAGCCATTATTAGTCGAATTTTGCCACAACATCGTAAAATGCAAGATTCAGGGCAATTAGAAGTCACGACAACCCCTTATACGCATCCTATCTTACCTCTGCTAGCGGATACAAATTCTGGTCGTGTCGCTATTCCGCAGATGACGTTACCCGAAAGTCACTTTCAATATCCCCAAGACATCAGCCGCCATCTACAAAAAGCTAAGCAAATGTATGTAGAGCGGTTTGGCTGCGAGCCTCGCGGACTCTGGCCATCTGAACAATCTGTCAGTCCAGTAATATTACCTTATATCGCGCAAACAGGCTTTAACTGGATTTGTTCGGATGAAGCTGTATTAGGTTGGACATTACAGCACTTTTTCCACCGAGACGAGACAGGAAACGTCAGCGAACCCGAATTGCTTTATCGTCCCTATCGTTTAGAAACCCTGCACGGTGATTTAGCGATCGTTTTTCGAGATCACCGCCTGTCGGATTTAATCGGCTTTAGCTATGGCGCAATGGAAGCTCGTCACGCCGCTACCGATCTCATCGGACATTTAGAAGCCATTTCCCGTCGTTTAATTGAGCGACAGGGAGAGGGAACAAGTCTCCAGCAACCTTGGTTAGTGACAATTGCTTTAGATGGCGAAAACTGCTGGGAATTCTATCAACGGGATGGATTACCCTTTTTGAGTGAACTTTACGAGCGTTTGAGTAAAGATGAAGACATTAAACTGGTGACGGTTTCTGAATTTCTCGAACAGTTTCCCCCCACAGAAACGCTCAAGAGCGAACAGTTACACAGTGGTTCTTGGGTGGATGGCAGTTTCAGCACTTGGATTGGCGATCCGGTTAAGAATAAAGCGTGGGATTTATTAACTCAGGCGCGTCAGATACTTGATCGTCATCCTGAAGCCAGCGAAGACAAAAATCCGGAAGTGTGGGAAGCCTTGTATGCCGCCGAAGGTTCCGATTGGTTTTGGTGGTTTGGCGAAGGGCATTCTTCCAAAGATGATGTGTTATTTGATCAATTGTTCCGCGAACACCTAAAAGCACTCTATCGCGCTCTTAATGAAACCGTTCCCCCTCAATTGTACCAACCGTTAGAAGACCATGAGCGTAAAGGCGATCGCCTACCAGAAAGCTTCATTCAACCGATTATCGATGGTTACGGAGACGAGCAAAATTGGGACAAAGCAGGCAGAATCGAAATTGGCGGTGCGATGGGGACGATGCACCGCAGCAGTCTCGTACGACGTTTATATTATGGGTTAAATCACCTCAATTTTTATCTAAGATTGGATTTTCAAAGCGGTTTGATGCCTGGGAAGGAACTCCCTAACGAACTGCACCTACTTTGGTATTATCCCGAATTATCACTTTACAACAGTCCCGCTCCCTTGGCAGAATTGCCGGATGAGGCTCCTCTCAATTATCTATTTCATCACCACTTGGGCATCAATCTCGTTACTGAGTCGCTTTGGTTGCAACAGGCGGGGGAAAATCATCAATGGCATCCCAAAACCAGCCGCGCCGAAATCGCCTTCAATCAATGTTTAGAATTAGCCGTTCCTTGGGCAGATTTGCAGAAAGAACCGGATTCATCGCTATATTTAGGGGCAATATTGGCGAATCACGGCAAATATCATAGCTTTTTACCCGAACGCAATCTGTTAATGTTACAAATTCCCTGAGATACTAGAAAAGATCATGCCTGCATTGAGTTTTTATGAATCAGATTTTTACGCTTGGACGCAGCAACAAGCTTCCTTAATTCGCGATCGCCAATGGAGTCAAATTGACTGGCTAAATTTGATTGAGGAAATTGAATCTTTAGGAAAACAGCAACGTCAAGAACTCCGCGATCGCTTGAGTGTGCTGATTGGGCATTTACTGAAATGGGAATACCAACCGCAGCGTCGCAGTCGCAGTTGGATCGCAACAATTCGCATTCAACGCCTAGATGTTTTTGAACTACTTGAAGACAATCCGAGTTTGAAACCTTATTTAGAAGAAGCACTTCAAAAAGCTTATCTTAGAGGTGTGGAATTGGCTATTCAGGAAACTGAACTTCCTAGCGTTATTTTTCCGTCAGCCTCTCCTTATCAGTTAACAGAAATTTTGGATAATAATTTTTATCCTGGCGAACTGAGTGAGTTAGTCAGCGATGGAGAAGAATCATCTGATTAGAGTACAACCATGACTGAACACTTAACAAGCCTTAAAACTCTCTACGAGACAGATTACGAACAGTGGCTACAAGAAACGATTAAGTTATTGAGCGATCGCCAATTTGACTTCGTTGATTGTGAAAATCTCATTGAGGAGTTAGAAGCTTTGGGGAATGAGCAAAAACGAGCCGTTGAGAGTTTATTAGAACAAATTATTCGCCATCTTTTATTATATCAATATTGGACGGCAGAATTTGAAAATAATGCTAATCATTGGGAAGCGGAGATTATTGGTTTTCGGACTCAACTTCAGCGACGATTAACGACGAATTTACGGAATTATCTCGTCAATGAATTACCATCACTCTATCAAGATGCGCTGCGATTTATAAAAGCTAAAACCAAGCTTACCAAGCTACCCATTAACTGTCCCTATACACTAGAACAACTACTCGATCTAGATTGGCTAAGGAGTTAGTAACTCTAATTTTACCTGTTGATTGAACAAAAGCAGTACAATAGCATTATGCACCTATATAGCAGTAGATTTCTAACGAATGCAGCAGCAATCCCCATCGTCACTATTTATCCTTATTGACGGACATTCTCTAGCTTTTCGGTCTTATTATGCCTTTGCCATGTCTAAAAAAGGCTCGCTTCGGACTTCAAGCGGAATTCCGACGAGTGTTTGCTTTGGCTTTATTAATTCTTTAATTCAAGTCGTTGACTCTCAACAACCTCAATGTATTGCGATCGCTTTTGATCGCAGAGAACCAACATTTCGCCATGAAGCTGATGCTAATTATAAAGCTGATCGCCAAGAAACACCAGAAGATTTTATTCCCGATCTCGAAAATCTCAAAGAACTATTAACCGCTTTGAATTTGACGACTGTTACGGCAGCCGGTTACGAAGCAGATGATGTTCTCGGAACTTTAGCAAAAAAGGCAAGTGAAACAGGCTATCAAGTCAAAATTGTCAGTGGCGATCGCGATTTATTTCAGTTAGTTAATACAGACAAGACAGTTAGCGTTCTATACTTAGAGCGGAATGCGATAAAAAGCTCGTTTGGTGAAGGTTATACAGAGTTCAATTTTGGAGATGTAGAAGCTAAATTAGGCATTAAACCAACACAAGTAGTAGATTATAAAGCTCTTTGTGGTGATAAATCAGATAATATTCCTGGTGTCAGAGGTATTGGCGAGAAAACTGCCGTTAAGTTACTTCAAGAATATGGCACACTAGATAATATATATCAAAACATAGAACAGATTCAAGGTGCTCTTAAGCAAAAGTTAATCGCAGGCAAGCAAGACGCTTATCATTCTCAGCATCTTGCTAAAATTGTGGTTGATGTGCCTGTTGAAATTAGTTTAGAAGACTGTCAATTAAAAGGATTTAATCTTGAGACGTTAAAACCTATCTTACAAAAATTAGAACTTAATAAATTTATCAGTCAAATTGATAAACTACATCAAAAATTTGGCGGCGAAGTTAAGGAAGTTGAGATTTTACCTCCAGCAATGCCAACTTACTCCCAGCCTCCAGCAGAACAGCAACTTTCTTTATTTAATCCTCAAACGACTCAGCAAGAAGATAAAATAATAGAGAAGAAAATAGAGATTATCACTCAAATAATAACTCCTCAAATTATTGATACTGTTGAACAACTCAATCGTTTAGTTGAGCGATTACAAAATTATACTAATTCTCAATATCTCGTTGCTTGGGACACAGAAACCACTGCCTTAGATCCGAGAGAAGCTGAATTAGTCGGTATGGGGTGTTGTTGGGGAAATCAACCCAATGATATTGCCTATATTCCTATCGGACATCGAGCAGGATATCAGTTAGACAAAAATCTAGTTTTGACGAAATTAAAAGCTATTTTAGAAAGTCAACAACATCCTAAAGTATTGCAAAATGCCAAATTTGATCGCCTGATTTTGTACCATCAAGGCATTCAATTAGCGGGTGTTACTTTTGACACCATGTTAGCTAGCTACGTGTTGAATCCTGAAAATAGCCATAAATTGAGCGAAATTTGTCAACGATATTTATTAGATATCACCTGTCAAAATTACGAAGATTTAGGACTTGTCAAAGGAAAAACAATTGCCGATCTAGACATCGAAACGGTTGCTAATTATTGTGGACTAGATGCTTACGTCACATTTTTATTAGTTGATAAGTTAAAGGTACAACTACAGCAAGATACTCAACTTGAAAAGTTACTTTCAGAAGTCGAACAACCGCTAGAAGCCGTACTAGCAATGATGGAAACAACGGGAATTAGAATCGATATTAATTATCTACGCGACTTTTCAAAGCAATTAGAACAGGATTTACAAACCATTGAAGCACAAGCTTATGAGGCAGCCGGTGAAAAATTTAATTTGGGTTCGCCTAAACAATTAGGGGATATCTTATTTGAAAAATTAGGTTTGAATCGACAAAAATCTCGCAAGATGAAAACAGGTTATTCAACTGATGCTGCTACCTTAGAAAAGCTTCAAGGCGATCACCCTATTATTGATCGCATCCTCGAATATCGTACACTCTCAAAACTGAAGTCAACTTATGTTGATGCTTTACCTAATTTAGTGCGTCCAGAAACTCATCGAGTTCATACAAACTTTAATCAAACAGTAACCACGACTGGCAGGTTATCTTCTTCTAATCCCAATCTCCAAAATATTCCGATTCGTACCGAATTTTCTCGCAAAATTCGCAAAGCCTTTCTGCCTGAAGAAGGCTGGCAATTAGTCTCGGCTGATTACTCTCAAATAGAATTAAGAATTCTCGCGCACTTAACTCAAGAATCCGTGTTAATTAGTGCCTACCAAACAGGAGAAGATGTTCACAGTGTAACTGCTAAATTGTTGTTTGATAAAGAGCAAATTACGCCACTAGAGCGCAATATGGGTAAAACCATTAATTTTGGTGTTATTTATGGAATGGGAGCGCAACGTTTTGCTAGACAAGCAGGTGTAAGTGTCGAACAAGGCAAAGAATTTATTAATAAATACCATCGGCGATACGCGAAAGTATTTGAATATTTAGAAAGGCTAAAAAAAGAGGCAATTGCCAATGGGTTTGTTACGACGATTTTGGGGAGAAGACGCTATTTTAATTTTATAACAGAAAGTTTGCGTCAGTTGCGAGGAAAGCAACCTGATAGCATTGAGCTAAACCGTTTAAAAATTCATCATTCTGACGCTCAATTATTAAGAGCGGCTGCTAATGCGCCAATTCAAGGATCGAGTGCTGATATTATTAAAATTGCCATGATTAAGCTGCATGAAATATTACAGCAATATCAAGCCAATTTACTTTTACAAGTACACGATGAATTAGTATTTGAAGTTCCGCCGCAAGAATTAGACGAATTGCTACACATCATCAAAGAAACAATGGAAAGTGCTATTAAACTAGATGTTCCTTTAGTCGTAGATATTCATTCAGGAAGTAACTGGATGGAAGCGAAATAATGAAATTGAAAATGATGAGGAAGCAATTCTTGTTGTTCTACAGCTTACGAAAAGCGGCACTGACTGCCAATAAGCCAACCGCCAGAATTCCTGCGATCGCACTTGGTTCGGGGACTCCCAAAGCTCGAAACGCTAGATTACCAATCAGCGCGTGTGCTTTGGTAGTGGGATGGCGTTCGTCCCAGAATAAATACTCATTGGGATTGCTACAAAGCATGAAAGTGGTTGTATTGAGGCAGGCATTGGTGACATTGGTAAATCCAAATCTTGCCGGATTGTCAATGACATTATTCACCAGCTTATTAAGATCGACGGGAATTAGGTTGACATTTGGTGACGGCGAAGCAATTAAACTGGCTAAACCCGCATTATGAGCGGCGGTTAGCGCGTTGAGACAGTCAGGATCGAATTGAGAGCCGGGAGGACAAACACCATCTAGAGTACTATTAAACAGGGGAATTTTTCCCAAGTCTGGTAAATTGACAATCATGATGTTTTTTGCGCCAACGCCTGCCAAGGTAGCGATCGCCATCGCAATATTGCTCAAGGGAATGGTTGGCGTATCATAAGGCATAAAACCGATGCTATTGGTCGGTAAATAATCATTTGCCCCCGCTAGAATGGTGTAGAGCGCGTTCGGATCGGCCATAGGATTAGCCAGCGCAAAATTGCCAATCTGTTGTTGTACTCCAGGCAAAGGAATGGGAAAGGTGGCATCCAACGTATTTTGAGATCCAGTGGTTGCACCACCAAAAGCCAAATCGACTAACTCAACGCCGACTCTTTCGGCAAGATATTCTACCCAAATTCGACCGTTGCTAAAGCGCCCGTCAAAATAAGGGGGTGGCGGAAAGTGAACCCCCAGTGTATTAAATACGATTTCATCGACATTGCCATTATCCGTTATACTATCGCCAAAGGCATAGATTCTCGTCAGTTCTGCGGCAGAGGCTGAGGACGGTATTGTTAAATAAATAGCTAAAAAAGCAGTGGGAAATAAAGAATTTTTCATGAAAATACCTTGTTTAATTGATCAAAAATATACCCTATTCAAATAGTCTTTTTTGTTAAATTAAATTACTAAAAGTGATTAAATGTAAATTTTTAAATTGATGGAAGATCTAAAATTGGTGCTAAATTGAAGTTTGTGATATGATTTCTCTTTCCCTTCACCTTTATTTTATGGCGCAACTCACCCTCAATTTAGTTCAAGGAGCGGTTACTTTTAGCTTTAACCCAGAAGCCGCAAGTGCGTTAAAAAGCGAAATTGACCAGTTGATGCAACGTCTCAAAATCATTGCTGCTAATGCCTCTAGTAGTAGCCGCCCTCAACCCCAAAAATCGATGGAATACCGCCACGCAGGAGAGGTATTAATCGAAGTGTTCTGTAACCCTAACATTTACCCCAGTCCCTTCGCTGCCAAAGTGCTACTGACAGTTCGAGATGACCGAATCCGCCTGACGACTGAGGCAGAATTGACTCGCTTCGTCGAAGATTTAAATCAATATCTCGAACAAGTTGCTTAGTTCGCTTACAATCGAGTTAATCTAGACCGCAGCTTGTCCCTTAATCGCTTAAATCAAGTTACTGATAGCCGCTCGATTGATGCTGAATCTATGAATACAGATACTTTAGTTCAACTGTTACAGCAAAGCTTTCGCATTGGGGTGGGAGCGACAGCCGTGTTGCTCGAAACCTTACAAGATCCTCAAAAACGCCAAGCAACCCTCTCTGAGTTACAGTCTCAACTGCAAGAACGCACTCAGCAATGGGCAGAAAAAGGAGAAATCACCGAGACTGAAGCACGTCGACTGATTGAGACGTGGCTAGCGAACCAAAGAAATTCGCAACCTTCAACAACGAGTGAAACTACGACTGGATCTTCTGGCAGCACCAACGGGAACATTCAATCTGAAATTCAAGAACTCACCGAGCAAGTCACTGTCTTAAGAGCAGAACTCGAAAAATTGCGCCAAGCTAAAGAATCGGAGTAAGTTACAAGGTAAAGCCATCGAAACGACCAGCTTCAAGAAATAAAAGCCCTAGTAACCTAGGGCCAGGCAGTGTTCTCAAATTTTTTATCTCAATAATAACTCAAAAAAAGGTGATTTTGACTTTTAATTTTTGACTGGCGTGCGCTGCAAAAGCAGTGTGAGAGACTAGCCGTTCTAGTCATTTTCCCAGATTTCGGAGGCAATTAGGTCGCCAATTTCATCTCGTAGCAGGTAATCACATCTCTCCAGTTCGCATTCGACACACACCCACTCGCGAGGCGGGATATACTGGCAGAGAACGTAGATCGGCTGATGGCGGCTAACAGCCCCTTGTTCTACCAGTTCGCGGACTTCGTCTTTGATGGTTTCAATCGTGTAACGGACTACCGGAGTAGGTATTAGGGTGCTGGCACTCATAAAAAATTCCCTAGCAATGAAACAAGGCTCACCTTCTTACTATAGACCAATTGGCTTTGAGAAGGAAGTGCAATCTTGCTGTATCGAGAATTACATTTTATCAATCGATGGATCGAGTCTGTCTATTTCAGCGTTTGCCGGATATTAAGAAATATTACAAAGGTGGACAGGGATTGACTTGAACGATGAGGAGAGAAAAATAGGACAGTTGCAGGGAGAAGTGATCACTCAAATTGTGATAAACTTTGCAATCGGGCCAAGTCGCTCTTTCTACCACCCAGGCGCGTTCTAAAAGTTGGTGCTGCTGTAAAATTTGCCAAACTTGCGAATAAACCGAAGCCACTTTCAATAAAACCACCACTTCTGCCCAGGTTAGAACTTGTTCTAATTCCTCAACGGTGTAGAGTGCGGGAAGAATGGCGAGGCTTTGGCTGCGAAGGGTTAAGGGAATACCTAAAACGGCGGCGGCTGCCATAGGAGAACATACGCCTGGAACCATTTCTACTTTCACTTCGGGATGCTGTTGAGTCAGAGATTGAACGAGATAGGTAAAGGTACTGTAAAAACTAACATCTCCAACACACGCAAAAGCCACATCCTCGCCTTGCTGGAGGTAGTACCAAACCTGTTCGGCAGCTTCCTGCCAAGCCTGCTGCAACACCTGTTCATCTTGAACATAGGGAAAAAATAAGGGGACTTGCTTTTGGTCTTCGTGCAACCAAGGGGCGATAATTTGTTGAGCGATGCCCGGTTTATCACCTGTGCCTGCCGGAAAAGCCACCACCCGAACCCGTTGTAGCAAGCGTAAGCCTTTGACGGTGATTAGCTCTGGATCTCCCGTTCCTACGCTAATTCCGTAGAGAATGCTAGTCATTTACTTCTTATTGTAAGTCTGAGTCAATCAGGCGGTCAATCAGTTCAATCACACCATCGCCTCGACTGCCCTGTGTCACCCAATCTACTTGCTCTTTGACCATTGGCAGTGCATTCGCCACCGCCACCGAAAACTCGCACAGATTTAACATGGCATGGTCGTTTTCCGCATCACCGATCGCTACCGTATTGTGCGGTGAAAGCCCCAGCTTGGTCAAAGCAGCACTTAGCCCAGATGCCTTATTCACGCCAGAGGGCAGCACCATGACAGCACCCTTATTAAAAATGACCTGTAACGCCAATCCCAAATCCCGAATCGCTTGCAACACTACCACTTCATTCGGCTCCCAGGTTGAGACAATCACCTTGCCAACAACGAGTGGACGCACGTTCTGCGTTTGCAACGACTGGATAAAAGCCTCTGGGGGGCGATCGCCTAAAAGATGCTCTTCTTGGGTAGCTGGAACGTACAGCAATGCACCATTTTCAGCCACCACACCGTCAAAGTAGTCTATTTGTGGCAAAACCTCCCTCAAGTCATCGAGATGTCTGCCCGTCACGAGCAGCAGCTTACGCCCGGACTGTCGTAAACGTTTCAGTGCTGCCAGCGTTGCCTCCTCTACTTGACCATTGGTTGCTAAAGTGCCATCATAATCGGCTGCAAGGGCTAGAAACCGCATACTGTTAATATTTTGGAGCTTATCTTTATGTAAATCTTAGCTTACTATGGAGCCTATCAAACCCTCCCACGTATCAAAAGCTAAATAACCCTTTGGTTGTCTGCTGAACGGACTTCCAAGTTGAAATTAAAGGTTGTAGCATCGACTCTTGCGAACTGATAAACACGCGAGCGCAGTTGCGTCCTGGCATCCCCGAAATTGAGCCACCCGGATGCGTTCCCGCCCCTGTCAGATACAATCCCTCAATGGGCGTTTGGTAGTTAGCAATTTCGGGTAACGGACGGAAAAACACCATTTGCTCTAGTGTCATGTCTATATGATAGTAGTTACCTTTAAACGCGCCCAATCGCTCGCCTAATTCGGCAGGACTTTCGACCGAACGAGCAATAATCGCCTGTTTCAAATTCGGCGCGTACTCTGCTAACTTATCGATAACGCGATCGGCTACCTTATTTTTTAACTGATCTGTCCAACCAGTTCCTTTTAAACCGGTTCCTTCGGCTCCTTCGACGGCATAGGGCGCAAAAAACTCAATCCACAAGGTATGCTTGCCCTCTGGTGCCATCGAGGGATCGAGCATGGTTGGCACAACGGCATAAAAAGAGGGGTCTGCGTCGGGAATTCTGCCAATATGGGGTTCACTGTGAGCGATTTCGACCTGTTTGACCGAATCAGCAATGAGAACCGAGCCAATCAAATAGTCATCGCGGTGTTGGTGATGCTCGAAGCGCAAGGGTTCTGACAGCGCACAGTCAATCTTAAGAATAGTTTCGTTGTTATTAACGATACGGCGTTCTAATCGCTCTCGCAAGTTAGGATCGGCAGCATCGACATCGGCAGCATCTACCAGATGCAAGAAAAGCCGTTTGGCATCGATATTAGAGATAACTCCCCGCTTAGCGCGGTATTCTCGCTCGCCAGCTACACGCACGCCAACAGCACACCCCTTGTCGTCAATGAGAATTTTTTCAACCGATTGGTCAGTCAGCACTACACCACCGCGATCGCTGACCAGATTTAACAGAGCTTGCACCAATGCTCCCGTACCGCCTTTGGGTCTTGCCATACCGGGGTGGTGGCGCATTGACATCATCATCGCCCCGATTGCCAAGTTCTTTTGAGAGGGAGGAGCGCCCATTTCTGAGGCTAATCTCGCTAAAGGTGCTTTGAGAAACTCACTGTCAAACCACTCATTGAGCAAGTCTTCGGTACTTGTCAACATGGTGCGGATTAAGTCTAGCGTTTTATGGGGGCCACCGAGAATTGAAAACAAATCTTTAATGTTTTGTGGGTCGTAATTGCCCGCAATATCAACAACAGACTGGGGAGGAGCGTTAAAAATAGGCACGATCGCATTAATAAATCGCTGCCAAAAGTCCATAAATTCGACATATTTTTCCGCATCTCTGGTATTGAACCGCGCAATCTCATCGCGGGTTTTTTGAATAGAGCGATGAGCTAAAAAATATTTACCATCGGGATGAGGACAAAAAACGACGGGATCGCAAAAGAGATATTCTAATCCGTATTTGTGTAGCTCTAATTCTTCAACAACTGGACTCAGATGAATAAATTCATGGTCGATCGCGCAACGATTGAATCGAAAACCAGGAGCTTCTTGAGGCATTGTTTCTTCGGTCGTGGCTGCACCGCCTGGGACTGAACGTTTTTCCAATAAAAGAACGCTGTATCCCGCTTTGAGGAGGTAACTAGCACAAGTTAGTCCGTTGTGACCCGCACCAATAATAATAACGTCGTAGGTTTCCATTCGTGTTGAGATTGAGTGTAAATACTGTCAATCTTGCACATTAAAAAAGAAACTTCATCAATCTTCTGAGAGAGCCGCATATCATCCTTTTAGGAGACTTGTTTAAGAGCCTCTCTCATCTATTTTAAGTAAGCAGGTAAGTTTTGGCGATATTTTACTTTCAAAAATTTCATTACTCGCCTGCTGAAGTCAACTTAACTCATTTTTTTTATGATAGACATCTATATTCTCGATTTGTTTGTTATCGGTTTACTGTTATTATTTGCTACTTTAGGCTCTGGTTGGATTGCGCGTTTACCGCTTTCTTCTGCCCTCATTTATCTCGTGGCTGGGATTTTACTTGGCCCTTATTTTATTGGGTTGATTCAGGTACGTCAAGCTGAAGCTTTTAATGCCGAAATATTAGAACGGTTGACAGAATTTGTTATTATTATTTCGGTATTTTCTTGCGGCTTAAAAATTGTCCATTCCCTGCGTTCTAACCTCTGGAAGATTACGGTAAGATTGCTCGTCTTTTTAATGCCTATTACTATTATTTCAATCGCCCTTATCAGCAACTGGTTTTTAAGTTTAAATTGGGGAGAGGCAATTTTATTAGGTGCAATTTTAGCCCCGACCGATCCAGTTCTAGCATCAGAAGTTCAACTAAATGATACCGAAGATAGAGATGAATTACGTTTTGGTTTAACGTCTGAAGGAGGATTAAATGATGCATTAGCTTTTCCTTTTGTCTATTTTGGATTGTATGTTTTGAAAGATAGCCAATGGAGTAATTGGTTATTTTCCTGGGTTGCCATAGATTTAATCTGGGCGATCGCGGCTGGAATTGCGATGGGTATTATTATTCCTAAAATTATCATCTGGTGCGATCACAAAATCCAAAAATACCGTCAGCCTGATGAATTGATGGAGGACTTTGTTGCCATCAGCACGATTTTATTGACATATTCTTTAACAGAGATGGTTAATGGTTACGGATTTATAGCTGTTTTTGTCGCAGGTTTAGTCGTGCAACGCGGTTATGAAAATGAGCAAAAACCTTTGGCGCAATTACAATTTTTAGGACGCATCGAAAAACTTCTAGAAATTGCAACCATTCTTTTATTAGGCTCTATATTATTATGGAAGCCGATGTTAAATTACGCTACTCAATCTTTATTAGTCATCGTTCTATTGTTTGTAGTGATTCGTCCGCTAGGGACGTGGATTAGTACAATGGGCAAGACTTTATGGGGTTCTAAGCGGCGCACTTTACACCCAAGAACCCGCTTGCTCATTGGCTGGTTTGGCATTCGAGGCGTTGGTTCTCTTTATTATCTGGCCTATGCTTTTGGCAACGGTTTGAAAGGGGAATCAGCCGAAAAAATTGCTTGGATAGTTTTTACAACGATTGTCGTTTCTGTCATCGTGCATGGCATTAGTGCTACTCCCTTAATGAATTGGTACGAGCGTCGGCTTAGCGATCGCCAAAATTCTCCCCCACCCCCAACGGTCAATAAACTCAAATAGTTGCTTAAAATGACATCTATGCCTATTTATAGGGAAATAATCTGCACAATGATGGATGACTCAGCCGCTTTAAAATCAGTATTTTCAAGTATGGCTAAATTTTGATTAAATTAAGTGAGGAAGCAATGGAATCTAGACCTATTGATCGAATGGATCGCGTCATTGAGCGTCCGGCAGTCGCAGCTATTGACTATCATGATCGCGTGCGTTGGGGCCCCATTCTTGCAGGACTGTTCATTGCCTTGGCAACCCAACTGGTTCTAACGGGACTAGGAGCAGCGATCGGCCTCAGTAGTATCGCTGGATCGGATGCTCCCCGTTCTAATTCAGGAGAGGTGGGTTCTGCTGTCGGCATCTGGTCATTGATTAGTTTACTGATTTCCCTGTTTGTCGGGGGGTGGATCACGGCTCGTGCCTGCGGCCCGCTCAACCGCAGCACCGCTCTGCTCAATGGAGCGATTCTTTGGGCAACCACACTTGCTCTCGGTTCTTGGTTGCTCACCAGTGGCGTATCGGGTGTGTTTGGCATGGTTGCTAGTAATGCTGGCGATATTGTTCAGCAGGCTCAACAAGGCGCGGTCGATGTTCCCAATCAAGCTCCTAACATCACAGCCCAACAAACGCGAGATATTGCTGGCAATGCGGCTAAAGTGGGTTGGACGTTTGCACTTGGCTCTTTATTGGGATTAGTTTCTGCCTTGATAGGAGCCTCAGTTGGCACTCGACGGCCTCGCACCAGTAACACCTATGTTGAATAATCGTCTATCCATTTTGTTCAAAATTTGTTTAAACTACAGAGGACATTTTTGATGTTAGAACGCGGCGCAAAAGTCTTGGTTAATCGCTCTGAATCTTACTGGTTTAAAGATGAAGGTGTTGTTGTTTCCTTTGAAAAAAGCAAAACAAAATATCCCGTAATTGTGCGTTTCAACAAAGTCAATTATGCGGGAGTTAATACCAATAACTTTGCAGAAAGTGAACTAGAAGTCATTGGCTCTACCAACGGAAAAGGCACTAAATCTGCGGCTTCTGGTGGTAAGCAAACCACGATTGATTCTCAAACCCGCAGAACGGGACAAGGGGCAAAAGCCGATGTTAGACCGGGTGCTGCTCCTGAAGCTGCCGCAACCGACAATCCTACCAAAGAAGGCGATCCTAATCAAGGGACGGAGAAACGTTAAGGTTGAATCGCTAAGCTTTCAAGTACCGTAGGGTGGGCATTGCCCACCTTACCTTTTTATTTTTTGATTACTTTATTGAGGTTTCTAGGTTGTGTCTTTAAATTCCTAGAAAATAAATAGGGGTGAGAGGCAATTTCTTCTTGTCTTCATCTGATAATTTTTCGTAGAATTCTTGCCAGAGACTAATAAATCTGGCTCTTCTAGACTGAGTATGATAAATTACCAACAAAAGTACCAATTTAATAAGACTCTTCTTCTAAAATTATTAAAGTTTGTTAGTCCATAGGCTCTCCTCTTAATCAACTTAATTTTTTGGTTTATTCCTTCTACTGC
>JBGTNM010000172.1:0-6241 GCA_041743025.1 Microcystaceae cyanobacterium | reverse complement strand
CGTCTCTATGGGCGATTACAAGAGATTTAGCCATAAATCTCTACCGAGAAGCAGGTTTTACGAATATGGCACAAGCACAACGATTATGCAGTTATGGACTAAAGCATATTTTGGCACTTTTTAGAATGAAATAGCCCTGGTCTATTGGCGAGAATTTCTCAATGATCAGCACGAGTTTCTGGGATTTTGTTGGCTGTCATTCAGGCTCATTCCGTAGCGCACTCGCTCCGCGAGTCCCCGAAGGGAACGCTGTCTTGATTGTTTCAGTTAAGGGGAAGCTCAAACCCAGACAGGATGGGCTTTTAACTCCTAGATGGCACTTGATAACACTTTGGTTAACTCTACCCCTAGTAGCCCAATGGATTTGAGAGGACAACCTGATTGACAACGATTAAGGAACAGGAACCGTCCACCACCACCGATTTTCTCGGCTTGCTCGGCGGCTATCTCAACCCAAAGCTCTGAGGTGTTTGGTTTCTTTTGGCTAGTCATGGCTCAACCTTGAGTGCCACTTTGATTCTCTGTTTAAAGAAGTAAAGTCCCGCGAATTTTCCCTTCAGCTTCTACGGGTTTAGCCGAAGAAGCCGTTGTCGGTAAATCGCCGAGTTCTAAGCGAAAGTTGCTAGGCGAATAAGTCTTGCCGCCCGAAAAATGTTGAGCTTGTCGGTCAGCCAATTCGTGCCAAAGTGCTTGTTTCATGGTTAACTCCTCCTGAAGGCTAAGTTTGCTTGTACGGCTGAGACGGTTGGTTAAGGAGGTAAAGTGTCTATCATACAGCCATACTAACCTAAGTTATCTTAATGTCAAGCCGAGGAGAGATGATTAGCCTTGCCCCTGTTTCTCAACCCAAGCCTTCAGTTGGGTAACATCCTTACCGCGATTATGAGCGCGAACCTTAGTAATGCCAGAGTGAGAATGAATCTCATCAATCCAAGGCTGATATTCACTAAGAAACTCATTGGCCGCCTGACGATGAATGCCAAAGCCCTCCTCTAGTAGTCCTCTCGTAATCGCCCAAGCATCATCAGAGTGAGATTGATTCCATTGTGAAATCGCCTTAACAATTTTTCTGGCTCGTGCTATGGCTCCCCCATCAGAACGTTGACGACGACCCTTTGAAGATGCAGGAGAAACAGGAGGCGCAGCCGTCACGGGTTTAGGAGTCGCTGGTTGAGAACTTAATGACGGCTCCGATGAAGTTAAAGGGAGAGTCATCTGTTCACCCAAAAGTGCTTGACGAGCCGATTCAAAACGGGATGCCGTTTCTAATAGAGTTTGATTCTGTTCTCGTAACTGTTGGTTTTCCTCTCTCAAATGACGAGACGGTTGAGCGATCGCCCGTGCCTCATCGCGTTCGGTTTGCAGTTGATTAACCTGCCCCTCCAGAGATTCAACCCTACCTGTCAACCAAGCCAAAGTCTGAGCCTGATGATTAATTGCCTGAGCAAAAGTGTCCGAAAAGGGAGAACCCAAAGGCTCCTGAGTCGATGAAGAGTTTTCCTGAGATTGAGACTCTTTGTCTGATAACTGAGCTTCAACCCAGTCAAGCAGGGCGTGGAAAATCTGAGGTTGGGTTCCCTCAATTTGTAGGCGAGAAGCGATCGCGTTGAGACGCTGCTTATCCTCAGCATAGAGGTTGCCGGAAACGGTAGGAGGATGAGCCACTTTCTGAGGCAGAACAGCAACGCTACCTTGAGTAAAACGAGAATAAGCTGACAACATCTCCTCAAGATCAGCAAAAGGTAAGTATTTACGCACAGCCGTAGTGACATAAAGCTGACAGCGAGAGTCAATGGTGCTGGGAGGCTGATAGAGCAATTCTTGAAGCGACTCATGCTGCCGCAGACGGATAACGCCATCTTTGACAGCCTTGGCACTAACTAAAGTAACAAGTCGAGATTTAGCCCCCACTCCGGTTGCCGAGAAAGACAGCGCAAAAGGCTCATCAGCCAAAGATTCAAAAACTCCCGACTTGAGCAATTCGCCAGGAGAACGACCAGTAATAGCCATTAGTGCAGTCAGCAAAACGGTATAGCGATCGCTCTTAAACATCCTCGTTAAAGCGTCAAGCAGTGCCTCTGATAGAGACTGATCTGATGCCACCGCAGGAAGCAGACTTAGCTGTAAGGGTTGAACTGATAAAGTATCATCAGGAGTATCAGTATCTCCTTGCTCATCAACCTCATCAGTCATTGTTTCCGCTATTGTGTCAGTCGCCTTAATTCCTTCAGATTGACCTGGTAAAGGCAGTTCCCCGCACTCGCTGATATAGATTCCTCTATCCTCTAAAAACTGCCCTTGCTCATCCACTAGGCGATAGCGGAAATAGTGACCCGTCGCCGGACTTTCCATGACATGACCCAGATAGTGCTGTAAAAAAGGGTATTCATGAGAAGTCGGCGGACAGAAGAAATAGGCAGCGATCGCCCCCCAAAGAGAACGTAAATTATGGACACTCACTCCCTCTCGTCCTTCTAATGGCGGTACAATCTCGCCGAGGTACTTCTTACACTCACGATTGACTTGTACATCAAATTGATTAATAGCTGAAGTTAACTCCTCTCCTTCTAAAAGTAACAAGAGTTTAATGGCATCTAAGTCACGAAACTGCTCAATATAAGGCAAGAGTTCAGCCGCCGAAATTAACGTAACGATTTCATAAGCATCTCGTTGAGTTTTAGAATGCCCCTCAAAGCGCAACAGATAGGGATGTTTTGACAGAGAAAAGTGACCTCTAGCAATGACCTCCCCGATGCGCCTGCCTGTTAGTCCTGCGATCGCGATCGCCTGATGACGAGCGACAAACTTCTGCTCAGAATGTAGCAGTTCCTTTAATTTCTCTAGATAAACCCAAGGATTGACTACTTTAAGATTAAATTGCCGATGACGGTTAGTTTCCTGGGAACGAGAATCTAAGGCTTCATAGGTAGCTTCATCGTACTTGAGGTAAGTTAGAGCATAATGTTCAAAGCGTTCCTCAGTCATCCCCGTCACTCGTTGAGTATGGAGAAAACGATGGCTATTAGCCGCCGTGACAGAGATTCGCTCAAGAGCGATCGCCTCCTCAACCGCCTTACGGTACTTGGGTAAATAATCAAAAGCTACAGTAGAAAGCTTATAACCCTCCTCAAGCAAAGCCATCTCAGCGTGGCACAATTCCCGAATTGCCTGCTCATCTTTCAGACCTTCTAAGCGAATGAGAAAGTCTTGAATCAATTGCTCAAGCTCAGTTTTATACAGCTTTACTCGTTTATCAGCCGTAATGCGCTCGCGGTAACGGGTAATAACTTCATCTCTGGTTAACTCGGAAGCGTCATTGAGGGGAATCGCTGGCATAACTGTATTTCAAGCAAAGAAATAGCTGCTCTCTTTCAAATATACGTTTAATCTGCCAACGAGTCAAGCAATAAACGGATAAAAATTGACAAGAAGTGCCTTGAGTATGGGTCGAGTCATAATAATATGAGGTTGGCCGGATTAACCCATCTTTAAGCCGAGGGAAGCTCTAGAAATTGCTGATAGAATCATAAACGCAACAAACGCCAAAAAATTGATGAATTTATCACTGAATAACAAAATCGCCCTGGTAACAGGTGGCTCACGAGGCATTGGAGCCGCCATCTGTCAAAAGTTAGCGTTTCTGGGAGCGCAGGTGGTGGTCAATTACGCTAAAAGTCCTGAAGCGGCTCAGCAAGTCGTCACCCAAATTGAAAGTCAAGGAGGGAAAGCGCTCGCCCTGCAAGCCGATGTCACGGTTCCCGCCGAAATCATCAGATTATTTGAGCAAACCGAAAGCCAACTCGGTAAAGTCAATATTTTAGTTAATAATGCAGGGACGGGCGAATGGGGAACGCTAACAGAAATTAGCGATGAGTCGTTTGAGCGGCAGATGAATCTGAACGTGCGGGCGGTTTTTGTCGCCAGTCGGGAAGCGGCGAGGCGCATGGATGAAGGAGGGCGGATTATTAATATTGGAAGTGCGTTGGGAGAAGCCGTGCCGATGGCAGGAATGTCCATCTACTGCGCGACCAAATTTGCCGTAGCCGGTTTAACTCGTGGTTGGGCGAGAGATTTAGGGAAGCAAAAAATTACGGTCAACTGCATTGAACCTGGGCCAATTGATACCGAACTCAATCCCGCCGAGGGGGAGCAAGCCGAGGCTCAAAAACAGATGACAGCATTAGGACGTTACGGAACTCCCGAAGAAGTAGCCGCCCTGGTTGCTTTTGTCGCTTCTGATGAAGCCAGTAATATAACGGGAGCTACCTTAAGAGTTGATGGAGGTTGGGGAGCTTAAGTAGGGTGTTGAAAGAGACTTAGATGATTAAAGGGTAGGTTGTTGAGAGAAGACAACTATTACAACGATAGTGAGTCTGATAACCCTTCCCTGTCCTCTAGTTTAAGCGTATAATGATTGTCCATTTAAGCTGAGGAAGGAGAAAAGTTAGAAACAGGAGAAAGATGTACGATCCCGTCTGCCGCTTCCTGGTCGAAAACTTCAGCCAAGACTTTGCCCGTTGGTTATTGGGAGAGCCAATAGCGCTAACAACATTAAGCCCAACGGAATTGTCCCTGCAACCGATCCGAGCCGATGCGTTAATCTTGCTCCAATCCGAGGAAATGGTACTGCACCTAGAATTCCAAAGCGAACCTGACCCAGAAATTCCCTTTCGCCTATTAGACTATCGAGTGAGGGTTTATCGGCGCTATCCCAACAAGCGGATGAAGCAAGTAGTGATTTACCTCAAATCAAGCAACTCCAGGTTAGTGTATCAAAACAGCTTCAGCCTACCAGGAACGCGCCATGAATTCGAGGTGGTGAGATTGTGGGAAATGCCCAGTGAGGAAATGTTAAAATATCGAGGGTTATACCCGTTAGCCGCGTTGGGACGCTCAGACAACCGAGAGGGAACCTTAAGGGAAGTCGCTCAAAGAATCGAGACGCTTGCCGACAAAACCGAGCAAAGTAACCTAGCCGCGTCAACGGCGATCCTAGCGGGATTAGTCATCGACAAAGAGGTAATTCGACGATTATTGAGGCAAGAAATTATGAGAGAATCAGTGATTTATCAAGATATTCGAGCCGAAGGGAGACAGGAAGAGGGAGTAGTCCTAATTCTCCGTCAACTTAAGCGCCGTCTCGGAAATCTCCCCACCCAATTCGAGGAGCCGATCCGTCAATTATCAATCGAACAGCTAGAAAACTTAGGCGAAGCGTTGCTAGACTTTGAAAGTGAGGCAGATTTAACGAATTGGCTTTCTCAATCAGGCAATTAGACAGAATAAGCGATTAAAGGAGCAAGGCTGTTCTGGTTCCTTGAATCAGAGCTATGATAAAATGGCGATGCCGCACTTGACCGTCGAAAAGCTCCCCAGGTACATTTTGCGATCCCTTCGGGGACAGCGAAGCTGCACGCGCAGCGCCACTTCGTGATCGCGTTGCTTGGTAGGTAAGTCAGTCGAACTTATTCTTTCAACTTGTCGGGCGCACAACCCGAATTAACTTCCCTTTTAAAGATTCCTCAGCAGAGATCGCCTCGTTGATCCGAGTAGCCATTCGTGAACGATCAGTATCGTTAGTGCAGACAATAATACCGCAATGCTCGGAATTAGCGCGGTGCAATCGAATAAAATCTTGACGATTAAGAGTCACCACCACACGATTGTCTTTAATGGCAAAAACTAACACATCTTCATCAGGGATGCCCAAGTTATCATTTTCCGCTTCCTGCACTGTCAAAACATCATGTCCCATCGTCCTCAGCATTTCGCTGACTAAGCGGGGAAACTGCTCATCAGCATACAGGCGTGCCATTACTTAAGCTACCTCATTATTGGCGCGAATGGCTCTCTCAATTTCTTCTCGATGAGCCTCGGCATACGCCCAAGCATTGACGAGATCGGCCGCCGCGATCTGTGGATAGTCCTGCAAAAGTTGAGCTTCACTGATGCCCAGTTGTTGGGCTTCGACTAAAAGCCAAACGGCGATTCGGGTTCCCGCAATACAGGCTTCTCCTCCACACACACCTGGCGTTTTGGTGATTCCCTTACCGCGAGTGCTAAGGTTTTTGGTTAGGTTTTGGATAATTTCTGCTTTGTCCGCTAGTGATAGGTTGAGAAGCTGAGCTTCGATTTCTGAGCGAGTCATAGCGATCGCACCCTTGATGGGGACTTCTCTCTCATTGTAGCATTCCTCCACGACTTATACTTTATTCCTTGACATTAGGTATAGGTAACTATA
>JBGTNM010000171.1:0-2779 GCA_041743025.1 Microcystaceae cyanobacterium | reverse complement strand
CCATTGCCTGCCAGAATAAACCAACATCCGTTCCGCCCCGATCAAAAAAGGGATACATTAAATAAATGCGAGTTCGCTCATTGGTAATCAGGGAAGTGGGCGGGGGTAATTTTATCAGCCCAGTCATTGAAGCAAGTTGCCAGACAATCAGGAATCCCAAAATTCCTATAATAGGAGGGATGATATTTTTAGCGTTCTTTTTCCAGAACTTGCTCAGAGGGTTTTTTGCTCTATTACGAGTTGTCGCTCTCAAATCAGTTGCCATTGTGCTAATTTTCTCCGTTATTTATTAATCGACACTTAACTAACGTCTAGATTTTCTTAATTGCCAGGCTATCGAGGTAAGCCTTGGGATTTTCAGGATTAAATTCTTTGCCGTCAAAAAACTTTTCAACGCCGCGAGAATCGCTAGTGGGAATATCTGCTTCGGGAATTCCCGCTTCTTTAGCAGCTTCTTTCCAAATATCAGAGCGATTGACCTTATCGATGAGCGCTGGCGCAGTATCTAACGTCGAGGCAGGTAAGAAGCCCCAACGCACGCTTTCCGTTAAGAACCAGAGATCGAGACTCTTATAGGGATAGGAAACGCTACCGCGAGGAGATTTCCAGTACATAGCAGCTTTTTGGAAATCTGCAATTTCCGGTTGGTTATCGCCCATAGTGTAAGTTCCTAGCAACATAGGCTCGAGAACATTGGCAGGAACGTTAAAGTATTTGGCAGTAGAGAGAATTTGAGCCAGTTCAGGACGATTTTCTTTCTTATCGCACCACTGCTGTGCTTCCATGATGCCTTTCAGTAAAGCCTTGGTTGCTTTGGGATTTTGCTCCACCCAGTCAGCCCGCATAGCGAAATACTCTTCTGGGTGAAAGGGCCAAATCTGAGCCGTCAGAGCTGCCATAAAGCCGATGCCTTCACCGACAATGCGCGCGGGCCAGGGATCGCCCGTGCTAAAGCCTTCCATCGCCCCTGTTTTCATGTTGGCAACCGTTTGGGCGGCAGGAACCGTTAGCAGGTTGACATTTGTATCTGGGTCAATACCGCCCGCCGCTAACCAGTAGCGAATCCAAAAGTCTTGATTGACTTTGGGGAAGGTATAGGCCGCTTTGAAGGGTTTGCCGGCTTTTTTCATTTCTGCAATATAGTCTTTTGCCTTGCTCATATCCAAGCCAATACCTCTGCCTTCTTGGCTTTTGGCGATCGCGATTCCATTACCTTGGGTGTTGAGCATCGCCAGTACGTACATGGGAATCTTGACGTTGTTTTTGGTAATTAACCCTTCGGAAATCAGGTAAGGCATGGGCATCTGCCACTGACCACCATCGATGCCTCCAGCCGCCGAGCCAATTTCTACGTTGTCCCGAGCCGAACCCCAGTTGGCTTGCTTAGAGACTTCCACTTCCGTCATGCCATACTTGGCAAAAAAGCCTTTTTCTTGGGCAACGATCAGGGGGGCGGCTTCAAAGATAGGCATAAAACCCAGTTTGGCCTTTGGCGTTTCTGGTGCCATTTCTGGATCGATGTTGCCAGGGGAAGCTCCTTGAGTGGGAGTTGCAGGGGCATTTCCACCGCTTGGTTCTGGTGGGTTGCCCAGACAACCTTTGAGGAATACGGCACTTGCCGCAGATACAGTGGCAGTGGTCAAGAATTTACGTCGAGACAAGCTGAAAAATTTGGACATTAAACCTCCTGGCTGACAAAAGATTTAGGACAGCCTACACATGGTGGATAGTGAAAAGCAAAAACCTTATCGTTAGCTTTCGCGATCGATTTTACTCTTGTTTATAGATTTAAATCAATAGTTTTTTAATTAGGATAGATATAAATATATATAAGTAAAACTTAAGACTGCATATTAATAGATAATATTCAATGATATATCTTGATTTTTATAAATATTTAGAGGCAACTACCATTTGCCATAGCTTCTTGTCCCTGCTATGAGAGCGATCGCGATTTATGAAATAGTGCGTTAAATCAAAGCAGAAAACCCCTAGTGGTTTTCACTCACTTTAATACAACAAAATCACTGTAACGTTGTATTGATTCGCCGAATCTGCATAGCGATCGCTGTTATAAAAAAATTAAACTGTCTAGATAAATAATCTGGTAGTCCTAAAGATGTAAGGATAGAATCAGTTATTTTTACTAATTTCTGATGTCTGAACCTGAAATCACCTGTCCTTCCTGCAATTCTCAACACATTGTTAAAAATGGGAGGATTCACAACGGCAAGCAAAATCATCGCTGTAACGACTGTCACAGGCAATTTGTCCTCGACCCCCAAAACAAGCTCATTTCTCAAGCGACTAAAGCCTTCATCGACAAGCTCCTGCTTGAAAAAATTTCCCTTGCAGGCATTGCCAGAGTCGTGGAGGTTTCAGATCTCTGGCTCCAACAGTACGTCAATGCCAAATATGCTGAGGTGTCCAGACATCTAGATGTACGCTCAAAAAAAAAGGGCCATTGACAGTTGAATGCGACGAGGCTTGGTCTTTCGTCTCCAATAAAAAGAATAAACAATGGATTTGGCTGGCCCTTGACCGGGACACCAGAGAAATTATCGGGATTCATGTAGGCGATCGCACTCGAGTGGGTGCAAAACTATTATGGAAGTCATTGCCAGGGGTTTATCGTCAGTGCGCGCAGTGCTATACCGATTTCTGGCAAGCCTATGAGCGGGTGATTCCGCCACAGCGACATCAGGCTGTTGGGAAAGAGAGTGGACAGACCAATCACATTGAACGCTTCAACTGTACCCTTAGACAACGGGTATCGCGG
>JBGTNM010000170.1:0-8369 GCA_041743025.1 Microcystaceae cyanobacterium | reverse complement strand
AAGGTCAAATCGAAAATATAGCTAAAGCTGATGTTTTGGGACAGAGAGATTTTATTCATTCTCTGTTTGGAATTACTGTCTAAAAAATTAGCTGTCCACGGAGTTTTTCTGTCCGTTTGATTTTTTTGCAACAGAACCAATATAAGCGCGATCGCATTTTATTTCATTATTTTTCGCGTAATTGCCACAAGCGGAGGATAGTGACATTCACCCGTTTGCCGAATCTTTGCTTTATACAGCAGTAACAATCTTTTCATGTATTCATACTTTTGGCGATCTATTGCTACTAAATGACGATCGTTAGAATCAGATAATTGAGAATTAATAAGTTGTTCGTAATTCAAATTTCGATTGTTTAAACTATCAGCACAATTTCCATTATTATTATAATTTGACATTGTTTTATTATTGATTAATTTTGTTTTAAATAAGCTGTTAACTAGCTTTAATTAATAAAGTTTATAGTCAACTTTTCAAGAAAAGATAATTGTTTATTGTCCATTGTTAAATAGCTCATCAAACCAAGAATTCATTGCATAGATGACATCATCACTTAAAGAAACTTGAGTATGCCGACTATGATTTAAACTAAGAGTCATTAAAATTGCTCCCAAGCTAGTCAGCCAAGAGATTATAAACAGATAAAAAGATAATCCTAAAGCACTAAATTCTCTATTGGCTAATTTTGCAAAAAAACTATCCCAAGCTAACCTAACCATTTCTATACCTGAAATTATTTCTCCTGTTTCTGTAAAATATTGTTGATATATTTCAGGAAAGTTATCTTTTAGAAAAATAAGATCGTTGCTCGTTTCATATCTAATATCTAGCTTAGATTGCATTGCTAAAAAAGCTTTATTATAGTTACTATCTTGCTTTTCTCTCAATTTTTCCGCTTTAACGCATAAAGGTAATTTTTCCAAAGATATTCCTTGCCAACCCCTTTGCTGGTCGGCAAAAGAACCATATATTTTGGTATATAGAGAATCTCGTAAATGATGCTCTGGAGCTAACTGTTCTAGTCTTTTTTCTTCTTGCTGACAACTCGATTTTGTAGCTTGATATTCTAAACTATTTTGTTGTTTTAATTGTTCGATGCTAGATATTTTTTGTTCGATTACTTCTGTGGCTAAATCTTGCTGCAATTGGGATTGATTTTTCATTAACTCCATCCCCACTCCCGAAACCAAAGATTGTAACCCATTGATTCCTATTAAAATTAACAAACTACTCCGCGACCACCATTTTAGATGAGAGCGTTGACGAGATACAGAAGTAGCCAAATCATTAGTTAACTTTAATAATCCAGTATTCAATAAAGAACTTAAAACAAAAGCAGGTAAAATTCCCATCTCACTAAAGAGAAAGAAAATAATGGGATAGTTAGTAACAAAATCTAGTAAATTACTCCAGGTGACAATTTTTGCCGTGATTTTGGCATCTTTTTTAAATTCAGAATTAACATAAGCTCGACCGTAGAAATCATGTGGTTGAGCGAAAAATAACGATTTTAAACTAGTAAATATAATTGTTTTTGGCGTTCTAGAATCACCTATTTGTTTTTTTCCTCTTTGGGCTGCTTCAACTATCTCTATGCAATCGGGATCTGTTTCAATGTGCGTTACCAGATCGAGCAATTCTTGTCTGACTAAAATCTGTTCTGGGTTTTCTGGAGAAATCGCTCCTACTACTACGGGCGATCGCATTTGGTTTAAATGATTTACTGCTTCTAGCCAAGAGCAAACAACCCATCGCGCATCTTCTGATTTCATGTCCGAGCGAGATTGCAACAATTGTATCAAATCGGTTTCCAGGCGATCGCAATTTGAATTAGACGCTCGATCTAAAATTTGACCGACAAGACCTTTTTCAATCCCACTAACAAGATGAGAAATTTCGCTATTACACCATCCTTGTAAGCGATCTAAAAGAACTCCACGACAACGAGTCGAATCATAAGCAATATTAGGTTCTTGTTGAATAACCTGACAAAGAATTTCTCGAACTTGTTTTCGCTTCATGATTTCATTCCTAAAAATGGTTTCATGAAGTTATATCGACAACAAACCAACCTATTATGCTAAAAACATCAGTTCAGCATCCGACAATTTGTATTTCAGCAGTAACTAATAGTAATTTTTGCAACACAACCTTTAAATAACTCAGTTTGACCGCCATAAGTACTGTTACTCAGATCGAGAGCGATCGCTACTGCTACTTGTGGTCTGCCAAATTTGAGTAACCAAAATAAGTATTAGAGTATCTACTAGTGGTATTTTGTTGGCTTGCCGATCGCCAAAAACAGAATCTGGCGGTAGATTGATAAAACGAGGTCCCCCAGAACGACGTATTCTAGGTGCGGAACTATTGGATGAGGAATCGGAGTTTGATTGTTGAGCTATTTGGGTATTGAATAAAGTAGTATCGTTAAATGAAGATTGGGAAAGAACTGAAGTTTGGCTAAAGAGTAAAAGCAGAGAAGAAACAATTACTGTAACCTTGCGATTCATTAACACCCAGCTTGCTTAAGTTTTAATTATTCGGTTTTATAGTGACACTGTTTTGGAATACCCCTTTTCCTTTGCTCAATAAAACACCCAGAGGAGGAAACGCGACAATTAGAGCAGGAATTATAGGTATCCACAACCCGTTAAGAAAAAGAATGATGTGAATAGTTATCAGACTGATGATAGCAAATACCATGCTGTTAATCAAAGCTTTTGATGTTTTGTAACGCCAAATTAGAATAACTCCGATACTTCCGCAAACAAAAATCCAGATAGATTCTTGCCATTTACTCCAGACTGTCAAAAAAGGGCGACCATCTTCAACTGAACTTATAATTTGACTAATCATATGAGCATGAATGTAAACTCCCCAGGTTTTTTCTTGATCGCTACTATTGCGACTAAAAGGTGTCAGGAAATTATCTTTCCTGCTGGTAGCAGTTACACCAATGAGAACGATTTTATCTTTGATATACTCAGGATTTCTCTCAAAGACATTAAAATTTTTATCTAAAACTTGACTCAAGGAGTAATTTTGGTCAGCTACACCATTGTTGTCTTTAGTAGCGCGATAATTAAGTGGAACTTGAAATCCTGCTTGTGCTTCTTGACTGCTAAACCATCGTCGATAAAAACCCCCATCACTGCTTCGCCAGGGTTTTAAATAAGCTCCTTCTTTTTTGACTTCCAAAATACCTTGCTGTAATTTAATTGGATTAAACTCAATAGGTTTTCCTATATTTTCTAGGTTGTGTTTGGCAATTAAAAAACTGAAAGAGTATGCATAATCTTTAATTTGAGGATTGGGCTTACTTGGCAAACAGGGAGAGTTTTCTAAGAAACGAGCAGACCATAAATAACGACGGACTATGTTATCTTCATCAATAGCCACATCACTAAAACCAACTCTATTTCTAGAGTTTTTTAGTTCGGGGGGAGATGCAACACCTTTACCCTGTTCTTCTTGATGAGCTTCACCTTTACAAACAACAAATAAGTCTTTATTATTCGCTAGTTGATTTTGTAAATAAGTATCTGTAGCAACAAAATCTCTTTTAATATCTAATCCAACAACTCTTGGTTGATAGGGAGTTATTTTTTGCAGTAATTGGGATAGAGCAGAATCTGCTAAAGAAATTTCAACTGTTTCTCCTGTCGGAAGAGTTTTTTCTAGATTCATGTTCCATTCTTCTTTCTGCTTTTTAATATCTTTGTCGTCTATTGTAATGACGACAATTCGCTCGTCTGGAGATTCTGAATTAAAAGCTTTTTTTCCTCTTATCAATTGGTCATAAGCTGCTAATTCTAAACCCTGTAAAAGTCCCAATTCTCGAATTAAAATGACTAAAGCAGTCAAGAAAAAACTTCCTATGCTAACTCTACGCCTAATCTTTTCTTCATAAGTATTTTGCTTGGCTTTCTTGAGATCGTTCCAGGTTTGGGGAATGCTGAGAGCATTCTGCCCGATAACTGGTAGCCAACTAGCACAAGGAAATTTGTCTTCCATACCTTGCAATTGTTCTCTAGCTTCTCGAACTGATTGATAGAGAGTTTTACCAGATACGAAATTATCGAGAAAATATTTGAGAAACTGCTGGGCTACAGTATCTGGTACGGGTTCTCTCATGACAATAACTTGAGGAATAAATAGCTTTTGTAGTTCCCTTGCCAAACCCAAACCATCACAAGAGTTAAAGACTGCTAGCTGTAATCCTTGGGCGATCGCTTTTTTTAGACCATATTGAAGTTCTTCGAGGGATAAACTATCGTTTTTATTAATAGCAATTTTTCCTCGACCTGCTTTAGTTTCACTATGACCAGAAAAAAACAAAATATCCCAAGGTTGTTCCCATAGGCGATCGTTAATATCTTTGCGTTCTGGTTCGACTAAAAATTTAATTTGGGCATCGGGAATATTGGCTAAGAATTGGCGATCTTCTTCTATATCAATACCCTCACTATTACCTAAAATAACCAGAATATTAATCTTTCTAGATTGTGTCGCAATTTTACGGTCTTGGGCTTTTAGCAATCCGATTCCTACTTCAGCATGAGTAAGATTTTCAATTAATTCCCATTTATGCCAGGGAAGCTGTTGTAATTCATCGCAATCGGTACGAATTAAAAAGCGAATTTGCTCGTGTTTATTTAATTCTTTCAGACACTCTTCCTTGATTGTGGCAAATTCAGGTGATGATAGCCATTGATTAAATTGGTCACTTAACTCTTGTGATGTTTGTTTGACATCTAAGTCCACTCCTGTTTTTTTAACTTTTATTCTAGAGTTACCAAGGGAGTTTCGATAACTACCTCTCCATTTTTTATATGTGTCGCTCAAGGTGAGATTGGGCGGTAGTTCTCCATTTATCTCAGAGAAAGAATTATTTTGTTCTTCTGCAATAGTCAGATCGATAGCAAATCCTCGATTGAAACTACCTTTTAACTTTAAAGTAACTAACTTATTCATTTACTTTTTAAATCGCAATTCCAAAGTGACTTAGAATGAGGAAACTATCGATAATTATCCGTAGCAATTCCGTAATCAAGCAAAACCTTTGATAAGTCTCAATATAGAGTATCGATCGTTGTCAGAGTCTGTCAAATTTATCTTGATTAATCTTGCGATTGGATACTAGGCTGTATCAGCTTTGGGAATAGTCAAATAAATAGGTTGATTGAGATCGGGATGAAGTGCGATCGCTTTTCCTCTTTCGAGATATGAAAGAAAGTTTTTTTCTCGTTCGGATAGGCTTAAAGCTTCAGCTAATGTTTCTTTATCCTTTCCGTAACCTAAGCGATGAATAATCTTGGTATTGCAGTTAATCAAAGCATCAGAAAGAATTTTATTAGGAGATTGATCGACAATAATAATTCCTTCTCCAAAAGCTCTAATTTCTGCTAGCATTTGAGCTACTAAAGTTGCAGCTTCTTGTTCTGCGGAGGTAGCAATATTTTCGCCTAATTTTTGGGTTTGTCCGGGGATAATGCGATGAGCTTCTTCTAAGATGGTTATGTGTTGTAACTTGTCTTGAATGCCTTGACTTCGGCGATGTTCGTACAATAGTAAAGTAAAAAGAGTAAATAAAGCATTTTTTTCTGTTGGTTCGGAAATTCGTCCCAATTCAATCAAATAGTCTGATTCAAAATAGCGGTCTACTGGTAAATTACTATCGACAACTTTCTTAAATAAGCTGGTTTGTAAAAACTCTGCACGCCGCTCAAAATATTGAATTGTTTCTATACCCCATCTGGTCTTTTCATTGGTAATATCTTTGAGCCATTGTAAAGAAATCTCCAGATAATCATTAAAGGAAGGAATACAGGCAGGATTATTGCGTAAAAATTGACCATCAATTTCTAAAAAATCATCTAAATCGATTGGCTCTCCTGAGTTTTTTCCTGGTAGATTAACTCGATTATTTCTAATAGCTTCATTTAATTTACCCCAATAAGTGTTTTTTACCATATTTTGAATTAAACTTAAGGCTGCTTCATTAGCAGGAGATAAAATGGCTAAAACTCTAGCAATAATGGAAATATGGTCATATACAGTAATATTGGGCGCGGGAATAAAAGGATTAAACTGGGGTATATTACCTCGATAAAAGTCGATAATTTTGTCGCTTTTACCTCGTGCTTTCATTAGGGCTTCATATTCTGTTTTAATCGGATCGATGATTAGGATTGGTACGTCTGATAGCTGTGTAGCTAAATGATGTATGGTATTGGTTTTACCAGAACCATTACTACCAGTTACAAATAAGTGTCTTCTGAGTAGTTCGCGGTCTAGATAGATTATTTGCTGCGAGTCGGATACTTTGCCTAATGCCAAAGAGCGATCGCTATTTTGTTGAAGATAGGGAATATTGAAAGGTAAAGGAATTCTTGGTTTCATTCCAGGTAAGGCATCCCCAAAGCTATAGGGAGGAGTAAGAAGACACTCAATTATTTCATCCTGTAGCCAAAGATGTGGTAGTTTATGGATAAAATTTTGTATTTTGTGGTCTAAATTGTTATATTTTGTTGATTTTTGAGAGCTATTATCAAAATTTCGTATTTCAAAAGCTTTAATGTCCAAATCCTGTAAGAAAGCTAATTTGATAAATTCATTATTTTCACTGAAAGTTAAAATCTTAACTGAGAATATTGGTTCATCTTCAATTAAAGCCCTAAATATTTGAGTATTCGCCTCAAAATCGTCAGCAGCAATCTTGTCTTGATAAGTATCGATATACAAATTTAAACATTGCCAAGCATATATTTTTTCCCACTGTTCTGGCTGATATATTTGTATTTGTATCGTTAATTTGCCTTTTACTTGACTTAAAGCTTTTAATAAATTTCTCCAGCGTGCGTTACTTTGTAGGAAATTAATTCTTCTAACTAGAGGAATTTGAAATCTACTATTAGTTCTTTCTTTAGTCAATAAAGGCATAACTGTAGGCTCGATAGGAGAGTTAAGAATCTTTCCTACTGGTTTAAACCATAATTTCTTATGAATATTTAAGACAGAGTATTCGCTATTATTAAGAGAATTTTTTGATAGTTTATCTATAGGAGATTGAGTCAATTTTAAATATCGAAAAGACGAAAGCCAAGATTCAAAATCAAAATGCTGTTCTCCTAAAAAATAATTGATTTTAACCTCATTCTCTAGATTGTCATCAACAGATTTAAAATCCATCTGCAATTTAGTTGTAGCGTTCAAAATAAAATTATAAAAAGAATTAATCTCTGAAAATAAATCTTCTTTTATTTCTGTTATTGTCGTGGGGTCTTGCTCGACAAAGTGAATTGCTTCGCTAATAGTCAGTACTTTCATAGTTATTGATTGCAGATATAGAAACAAACAAAATCGGCGTTGCACAATGAATAGATGATTAGACAAAAACAGGTATAGTCCAGTGTTTGAGGTAGTAGGTTAACAGTTTGATAGAAGCTTCAGGCATTTCAATTGATTTTGAATAACAGAACGATTTACGATGTAGACGTGCTAAATAATGACGCAAACGGGAATTTTCGCCTTCAACCCTGGTCATTGCTGTTTTGCTTACTAAATGATCGCAGTCATTGATCAAACAAGGGTAAACTTTCCATCCGTCCGTAATATAGAAAAAGCACTCCCCACCTCGAATCATCCACCACAAATTACTGAAGGTTGATTGCGAGCGATCGCCTGTAACGCATTTCAAGATGCCCGCTTGATGAGAATTTACTGCTGTCTGGAGCCAAATTTTGTTGTCTTGGCAAGCATTCCCTTGCGCCTTTCGGCGGCGCGGGGTCTTGCCGCTTTTTCTGAACCTACAAAAGTCTGTAACTCGTCCAACTGTGCTGTCTCAGGTATCTCATAATTTTCATCTGGTATCTGAGACGAAACTTCAATTGCATAGATAGTAGCCGAATTCTGAAACAGCAGAGAAATATTACCTTCAAGCATATCAGCTATGGCGAAGCCTTATTGTGTTGTACATCGCAAACTATAACATCAAAAAGTACATCAAGATTATTTTCCCCCTATTTTAATAGCTTATATTTACAAGTTTTTGGCGATTGTACTGCCGTCATAAAGCTCCATACCTACGTATTAGTTAATAACTGTCTTGATTCTGCTGTTGTTGATCGTAGTATTGTTGCTGTTGCTGCTGCTGCGGCGTTGCTGAATTAATTGTTGATTAAGAAGGAAGAGGAACTTGTTTGAATCTCAAATAATGCATTAAAAGCCGAACTGAATATTTCAGCATTTGAGTTGATTTTGAGTAGCATAAAGTAGCTCGATGTAGTCGAGCCAGGTAATGTCTTAATCTGGTATTTTCTCCCTCAACTCTGGTCATTTGTGTTTTTGGCAGCACTACATGCTTTTTC
>JBGTNM010000169.1:0-13865 GCA_041743025.1 Microcystaceae cyanobacterium | reverse complement strand
TAAAATTGATTAAACACTCTATTTGTTTTTCTCTTTCATTTTGATTAGCCTTCATTTGCTCTTTTTCTTTTATTTATTGACAAGACTTTTCTATTTTACCATATCAATTCATATTTACATCTCAAATGGAATTGCTATATTGCTAATCTGCTCACAGAGGGTAAAGAAGAAGGGGCTGATGACATTATAAAAAAATGGTTTCCTGAAGGTCTAACATATATGCAGACAATCATGTATATGACAGATAAACAACAGCAGATCTTTCGTGAGAAAAATGGAAAAGATTTAATAGGAAAAGTCTCAGATGCACCACAAGAAGGGTATTTAGATGGGGATGGAAACAGGCAAGGTAAGAAGGACATAACACCTTGGTATGTAGACCTAGAAACAGTAGCAGGTAGTACTATTCCCCCCGATGTAGAATCGTATGACAATAATCAATTTCGAGATACATCAACAATAAATTTTGACCCTAATCTTTTTAGTGGAATTGATGGATTGGCCAACATTTTGAATGGTAAAAAAGGTATGGTGAGTTTTGAAACCACTTTAGTTGGTGTTAAAGAAAAACCCAAACCTGAAGACAGTTTGATAGGAACTTATAAAGTCGTTCCGCTCAAAACATTTACCTGGGGATTTAATTTCAAATTTAAAAATGATGGAATAGCAGGATTCACAGGTGATGATTACGAATCCAGCGACAATGAACGTGTGTTCAGTGCCTGAACCAAGCACCAATGCTGGTTTGATTGTATTGGGTACTCTAGGGGTAAGTTCAGTAATTCTTCGCTTGAAAAATAAGTCAAAATAAGTAAGTAGATGAGCATAATTAAACGTAAAATAAATTTGGTTCGTAGTAGGGCTTGAGCCTATATGGAGTGCGCTGTGCGCTGAAGCGCAACTACAAACTATTTTTACTTTATTTTCGACCACCTACTTAGATTAAAAAATTAACCGTATGAGAGGCAAAAAAGATGTCAGTCAAAAATTTGAATCAACTCTACTGTGAGCAATTGCTGAAAGTGGGTGTAACACCTCAAAAAGCCGAGTATGCAGCGAAAATTCTGACGAGGGAAGAATTGCAACTTATCAGAGAAGTTTGGTCAGAGTGGGCTACTACTGTCTCTCAAGTTGAGGCTGAATCAGCAGTGGGTATTTTAGTGGGTGTATAGGTTGTTAAGGCTGGGTTAACAGGAGCTTAATGATTTTAGGGAAACTGTTAAATTGCTATTATCTTAAATCTCAATAGAATAAAAGTGTTTCCCTTAAACAAAACGCGATCATGCCAGCTAATTTTAACAAAGATGAATTCCTCTACCCTCGCAGTTCCTATCGCGGCGAAATTAAACCCGAAAATTTAGTTTTCAATGCGAATTTGCAGGAATTCGCTCAACGCATTAGTTATATTTGCAATTTAGAAACGGCTGGCAAGATAACCTCTGCCGAAGCTTATCAACAGATTAAATCGCTTTGGAAACAACTCAAGACCAGCAAACATGAACTCGGCATTGGAGAACACCCTTTCCAAGCTGATGAAGGCGAGGAATAAGGGCTAAATAGAAAAATTCATGCTCTAATCTCTAGCCCCTAGTTCAACGGTTGCCAGCGAATGCCAACGGGTTTGGGAAGTTGCGGCGTAGAGAAAGGCGATTGATGGCTTTCAAGGACAGCGATCGCTCGTTTGTACTGGAGATCGTGACCCGTTGCCAGTAGTGAGGGATCATTCTTCAGTCGCAGTTGCTGTTCCATCGTCAAATCAAGCACAATATCGGGAGAAATCCCCTTGTGATTGATATCCGTTCCACTGGGGGGATAGTAGCGAGCGATCGTGACAGCCAAACCCGACCCATCGGCGAGAGAATGGACTGATTGTACCGTTCCTTTGCCATAGGTGTTCGTTCCTACCAGTGTCGCTCGTTTATTGTCTTTGAGCGCCCCAGCTAAAATTTCACTGGCACTGGCCGATCCCTCATTCACCAATACGACTAACGGCAAATCGCTCAAAGACGTTCCATTAGCGTTGAAATGGCGGTCACCTCCTCGGCGGTCGATGGTACTGACGATTTCTCCGGTTTGCAACCACTGACGGGCAATATCGACGCTGGCAAAGAGCAAGCCCCCAGGATTGCCCCGCAAGTCTAAAACAAAGCCTTCAGCTTGCTGTTTTTGCAGGTCTTGGATGGCTAGTTGCATCTGTTCGGCGGCGTGAGAGCTAAATTCATCCAATTTGATGTAGCCAATTTTGAGTTGGCCTTCTTGTTTGAGGTTGTAGGTGACGGAGGGAATTTCAATTTGAGAGCGCATCAGGTTTACGTCATAGACCCCTTTATCCTTACCGGACAACTGTAAATTGACCTGAGTGCCGATTTCCCCGTGAATGGCTTCCGTTGCTTGCTCCAAGTTCATCAGAGCGGTGGGTTTGCCATCAATGCGAATCAGGCGATCGCCTGCCTTCACGCCTGCCTTCATCGCTGGGGAATTTCTCAATGCTTCTACGACATAAAGTTGGCTGGTACGGCGATCAATTGCAATACGGATGCCTACCCCAGAAACCTCTCCAGATGTTTGACTGGTTAAAACGGCAAACTCCTCTGGTTCGAGGAAGCGAGTGTAGGGATCACCTAAGTCTTTAAGAGCCTTACGAATCGCTTTGTAAGCTTGTTTGCGGTTGTCATAGTGAGCGCTCATCAATTCTTGGCGTTTTTGCTGCCAGTCTACGTGATTGAAATCCTTATTGACAAATTCGGTGTTAACCAGTTGCCAGACTTCATCAACCACGACTTTGGGGCTATCTTCTAACGTCTCTTGCGCTAGGGCAAGCGGGGTCGGTAGTAGTAGCGCGTTAGTGGTGACAGTCGCGATCGCTCCGCCAATCAGGAGGGATTGAGATAACCAGGAGGGTTTGACAGGCTGATTCATAAATATTCGCTCGAAATTTTGATCAAAATAGGAAATTTAGTTGAATTCTGATACTTAAATCAGTCAAAAAGATAGAAGCTCATAGTTACTTGTTTTTGTTTAAAGAAGCTAGTCTTTTCAGACTAAAGCTAAAGTGAGAGAGTTCCTTGTGAACTACCCTAACTAATTGCAAGCAATATAGCTGGGGCTTCTAACTTCATTGGGGATTGCGTCTAAGAGGCAAGAAACCTTGCCCCCTAACCGTCTTACATCTCCTCCATTAGCAGTATCGCTGGTTCCCAACGACAGTATCCGTAAGGCTTCATTTCTAATATTTATTGATGCGTTTATGTCACGGTCATGAGTGGTTTGGCAATGTTTACAAATCCAAGTTCTAAGATCAAGAGGTAAACTATCAACTTGATTCAGACAGACATTACAAGTCTTAGTTGAAGGAAACCATCTATCTACTTCAATATAGGTTTTTCCTTCATTTTCAGCCTTGTATTTAAGCATTGTGCAGAACATTCCCCACCCACAATCACTAATGGCTTTTGCTAAATTGTGATTGCGTACCATTCCCTTGACATTGAGATTTTCTACAACAATAACTTGGTTTTTGTTGAGGATCTTACGGGATACTTTGTGTAAAAAATCTTCACGGCATCGAGATATTTTAGAGTGGACTTTAGCCACAGCTAAACGGGCTTTTTGTTGGGTAATACTCTCCTTTTGTTTACGGGAAAGCTTTTGCTGTTTACGTTTTAGATTGCGTTGATGTTTAGCAAAATGTTTAGGGTTGTTATATTTTGAACCATCAGAAGTAATACAAAAGTGAGTTAACCCTAAATCAATTCCTACTGCTTTGCCCTCGGCTGTTGATTCTAGTTTATCTAATCCATCATCAACTAAAACAGAAACATAATATTTTCCGTCTGGATTCTTGGAGACGGTAACTGTTTTTATCGTTCCCTTAAAATCACGATGACGGCGACAATAAACTAAGCCAACTTTTCCCGGTAATTTAAGATAATCACCTTCAAACTTAACATTAGCAGGATAACTAATAGATTGTCTGCCATGCTTCGACTTGAATCTAGGGAGTTTTGCTCGTTTGTCAAAGAAATTTTTATAAGCCGTAGAAAGGTTTAAGGCGACAACCTGTAGGCACTGGGAATAAGCATCTGTTAACCAAGGGTATTCTTTTTTGAGTCCTGGTAATAATCCCTGAATTACTTTCCTTGTTAGTCCTTTTCCCGTTGCTTTATAGGTTTCTTGGCACAAATTCAGCGAATAATTCCAATACCATCTGGTGCAGCCAAAGCTCTTGGCTAGGGCTATTTGTTGCTCGGTATTAGGATATATCCTGTACTTGTACGCCTTATACATTATCATTGACTTAGGTTACTGATAACAGGATAACACAAGATTTAAAAACTTTCTCTTTTTGACTCTAATTGAGCTTCGAGAAAATCTAGTAAAATTGTCTGGTGAAGACTGCCCAACAAACGAACTTGATTGGCTTTAGCCGAATAACACTGACCTTGCCGAATCGCATCAGGGGGAACGAGCGCATAATCCCAACCTTCTTGCAAGACTAATTGTTTCATCGGAACCGTTAAGGGGGCGTAGTAGATGTAACGAACTGCTTCTCTATCAGCATAGCAACGAAATTTGGCAGGTGACACGATTTGGTAATGAATTTCTTCTTGAATTTCCCGCCTGAGTCCGTCTTCCGGGGTTTCCCCAGGTTCTAGATGACCCCCAAATAGTCCCCACACCCCAGGATACAAAATCGTGGGAATGTCATCTCTTAACTGCATTAAAAATCTTCCCTCTCGGTGGAGAATGGCTAGGGCGACTAGTCGCGGGGAACTATTTTGATTGACGTTTGTGGGGAAGAAATCGCTCATTAGGAATTAGTGTTTGGCTGGGTTGAGGTTGAATGATTTGAGGTTGACGGAGTTGAGAGGCTGTTGCGGGTGTTGGCAATGGTTGCGGTGGAATCGGTTGGGAGGCTGTTGCGGGTGTTGGCAACGGTTGCGGTGGACTAGCATTTGAAGCCACGCCATTGAGTTGTTCTATCTCAATAACGTACAATTCCCCCAACTGCTGTCCGCCAACTGCGATCGCTTGGTATTGTAGTTGAACTTTGATGACCACTGCTTCGCCAAGTTTGGGCAAAGGGCGATCGCTTAACACCCAGATAGTTCCAGTTTCATCTTGAATCTGGTAAGCTCCACTGTCAATAAAGGGAGCTTGACCAACGACTTTTCCTCGCAGATAGATAGCTGAACCTTGGTTTTGCTCAGAGAGGGTTTGAATGGCGGTGACAGGCGGCATCGCTAGCCCTAAATAACTCAGAGGACGGCAACCCAGCGTGCTACTCAAGAGTAATGCTAGCCAGAGCGTCTGTCGTAGGGGAATGCTTAAAACTTTCATGACATAGCACTAAGCGAAACCTTTAGCTTAATAATAATGAATGAATTTAGCACGATCGCCTGTCAGCTAGCCGTTACAATCTTTGAGATGAGGTGAAGATCATGAAACGTTTGTGGGTGATTAGTTGGATAGTCGGTGCGATCGCTATCCTAGCCCTCAGTTGCACTTCAAAAACAACCGTTCCTCCTGCCACGCCTCCTCCCGTTATTCCCTCTCCTCCCAGTCCATCGGCGGCACAAGTGAAGCAAGCAGCCAAATTGCGACAGACAGGCATTCAATACCGAGATTCGCAACGCTACACCGAGGCAATCGAAGCCTTAAAAAAATCTACTCAGCTAGACCCCCACAATCTCTCAGGACGGGTGATTTTAGGCTGGACGTACCATCTAGCTAGACAGAAGGATGCCGCCGCCAAAACGCTCTTAGACACTTTAAAACTCGATTCTACTCACGTTCCGGCTCTCAATGCTTTGGGCATCGTTTATTTAGTCGGTGGGGAGTTAACCAAAGCCGTTGAAACACACACAGCAGCGATACAACTCAAACCCGACAACGAGATTGCCCATTATAACCTAGCTTTAGCTTATCACAGACTAGGACAGTTTGATCGCGCCATCAGCCACGCCCAAACAGCAACCACATTAGAACCCAACAATCCACATCCTTGGGTTGCCCTAGCGATCGCCTATTGGGATAATGAGGACAAGGCCAATGCTCAAAAATCCTATCAAACAGCGATGAGTCTAGACGGTCAATATCAAGAACGTTGGTACTTGGAGCATTTACAACAAGCCGGATTTAGCCTTGAACAAATTCAGGTAACTGATGAAGTCAGGCAGAATGAGTTTTAGTCTGGTAAGTAGTCAGAATTCAGCACATCTTCGAGAGTAAAAGGAGGCTTAACGGGGAAAATATCGGCAGTCAATTCATGTTTTTGTAGTGTATCTTTTCGTGCTATTTGATAGCAGTCTCTAAATAAATCTGACAAAACTGTTTTCAGACTAGGACTGTCTTCAAGTGACAAAATAATTTGTCTTCTCTGTTCAACAATCGTCATTCGCCACCCTCTCGCATTATCAACTTTTTCTGCCTCCCAATATAACAATTTTAGTAAATGCTCAATTATCGTTATCAATCGACTTTTTAATTCCTTTCTTTCACTTCTCCCCATTGCTTCAATTTCTTCAATCAGGTTATTTAAATCCAATTCTTCAATGAGTGTTAATAAAAAAAGTAGAGACGCGATCGCTCGCGCCTCTAAAACGGATAACGGTTGGCTGAAATATTAACTGGCGGTGCTTTGTGCTACTTCTACTGCGTAAACACTGACTTGTTTGCGGCTTCTGGTTTTGTGTTCAAACGTAACGATGCCGTCAATCAAGGCAAAAAGGGTGTCGTCATTGCCCCGACCGACGTTGTTACCAGGATGAACTTTGGTTCCGCGCTGGCGGATGAGGATATTGCCTGCTTTGACCACTTGGCCGCCGTAGCGTTTGACTCCTAGCCGTTTCGATTTAGAGTCGCGTCCGTTGCGGGTACTGCCCGTTCCTTTCTTATGAGCCATTGTGCTACTTAATTCCTTTGATTGCTAACTTGAACAATTATAGTGGTTTACTCTTCCTCAGAATCGGCTGATGTGTCTTCCGAGAGAGCGATGGCTACCTCTGGTTCCAAGGCACTTTCAGCAATTACCGCATTGCCTACTGCGATCGCTTCGACCATCCAGCGCGTGAGTTCTTGGCGGTGTCCCCGTTTTTTGCGGGTTTTCTTTTTGGGTTTCATCTTGTAGACCAAGACTTTGCGTCCCCGGCGATGTTCGAGGATGGTTCCGGTGACGGTTGCACCTTCGATAAAAGGCTGGCCGAGGGTTACTTCGCCTTCATGGGCGATCAGTAATACTTTATCGATGGTGTGAGAACTGTCGGTGTCGGTGGCGAGGCGATCAATGTCATAAAAGCGGCCGGGTTCGACCCGCAGTTGTCTTCCGCCTGTTTCAATAATTGCGTAACTCATGGAATGGTTTCTCGTTGTTTGCCGTACAGGTAGCAGAAACAAGGTTTGATTTCTGCATTTGGTGTTGTCTTCACCCGATCCGAGCGCGAATTTAGACGCACAATCCCTTATTATCTAAGATAAGTGTCGAGATTGTCAAGCCCCTAGGCTTTGGACGAAACGTCTTGGTCGCCGAAATCGACAAATGTCATGCCGGTTTGGCGATCAGTAAACCATTTTTTGTATTTTTGATAAACTTCTACGCCTGGAATGGGTTCGGCAAACTCTTTGGGTTGTTTGTATTCAGTGGCGGGGTGTTCGTTGCGGATGCCGACAATCGCTTGATAGGGTCTGAACCATTTGCGGATGACCTGTACCAATTCGTTAAACTTCAGATAGGAGAGGCTATGTCGGTTAGATAAGGCGATGTATTGGATCATGCGAGCGTAGGTTTCTGGGCTACTCTGATGCTCAGCGAGTCCGATAATTTGTCTGAGTTTTTCAAAGACAGCGTAGTTGACCATCACCAAAGAAACTAAGCCTTTAAAATCTTGTAAATCTCTTTTGTTAAGGCTTTGAATCATGTCAGAAATAATTCGCAAGATGGAATAGTCTGCAAGTTGGTAGGCTTTAAAGAGCGATAGTAATTTTAACCCTAATTCGTGGTCGGAGAGCTTGTCAATGTGTTGAGCGTAGGATTGCAAAGCGATTTTACCTTCATCGGTTTTAATTTGCGGCAGTGTTTCTGCAAGCTTAGCTTGGACTTGTTCGCGGAAGGTAATTGTATTTTCGTGATCGCTCAGCAATCCTTCGACAAATTGATAAAATTGCTGCTGTTTCGAGCCTCGATAGCGCAGTTCGGTTTGATCGATAGTGATGAAACTGTCTTTGACTTCAATCGCTAATTGTAAAAACCGCAAACTGTCGTAAATGCCGGCATACTCGTCGAGGTTTTTTGCTAATAAATATTTAGTTTTGACAAACAGTAAAAATTCTTCGTTGCTAAACTTTTCGTTGTCAATGGCTTGGGCCGTTTTGGCAAAAACGCCAAGGTCGGTCACTTCTCGATTGTGAAGGAGGATGGTATTTTCTGAGACGGGTTCTTTGCTAAACTTGCCCAGCAGTTCCTCTAGAATACTGCCTTCGCCAACTACAGGACGCTGCCACAAGGAAACATCACCCTGCTGGTCGTTGGTTTTAGGATGCATAGAATGTTCGGTGATTTTGTTCATCAACTCTCTCCTGTTGGGATCACGTAGGCTGCTTGTCTTCGCTGCAATAATAAGAATTAGGCAAACTCTCTTCTATTTGGTAAGACAGACGGAAAAAAGACAGGAATTCCTGCCAAACTATTCAGATGTAAGAGCTTGCATTTTTATAGTTCCCTCAAAATTTTCAGAACTAACATTTCCAATACAGCATTAATTGCCCATGACTGGCAGGCGAAAAAGCAGCGAAATCATGCCAAATCCTAGCAATAGAACCCCACTTACCGGATTGATCCAACCCGACCAACGGCGCAATTCTAGCAGCTTTTTCAACGAAGCGGTGAAAGTTCCCGCCACAATCAAGGGAGTCACATAACCGACTGTGTAAGCTAGGAGTAAGGCAGCACCGAGGGCGAGATTTTGCGTTGCAGCAACCCAGGCCAATAACGTTGCCAATACGGGAGTACTGCAAGGGGAAGCCACCAGTCCAAACGTCAACCCCAATAAATAAGAACGCAATCCTGGTGGTAACTCCTTAGTTATCCAGTCTGTCGTCCCTAATGAAGGAAACCGCAACGGTAGCAATTCTAATAAATTCAATCCCATTAAAATGGCAATCAAACTGACCAGAATCGGCAAACCAAACCCAATTTGCCCATAAACACGCCCCAAAAAAGCTGCTGCTATTCCCAAGGTTGCCAACGTCGTCGCCATCCCCAGCGCAAACCAAGTAGACTGCACCGCCGCTTGTCGCCTGCCTTGGGACTCATAGCCACCGATGTAACCGATGGTAATAGGCAACATCGAAAGCATACAGGGCGTTAAACTGGTGAGCAGTCCTGCCGCAAAGACTATCGCTAAACTAACGGCATTGAGGTGGGTAAGCTGTTGGGAAACCAAGCGATCGGCGAGTTGTTCTAAGTGGTAGAGTTGGATTTGCAGGCTTTCTGGCATAAAGACAAAGGGCTATACTGCCTTCATCTTAGCGTGGGAGAATTTGTTCAAAATTCAAATTCATTCAAACGTTGCTGCAACATTTGGGGAAACTTGTCGTAGTATTGCTTGTTGAGGGGAGAAGGGTGGGGTAGAGCCAAGAGCATAACTTGTCGCTGATATTGCATTCCTGTGCTATCAGTCGCTTGGAGAGTGATGGGGAGTTTGGCTTCGTAGCGATCGCCACGTAAAAAAAACTGATTAATCTGTCCTTTGCTACCATAGGGAGCAAACCATTTAAAAGCTTCGGTTCCCAACGTAATAATCTGATGTCCTTGCCAGTGAATGACGAGCAGTCGTTCCATAAAGGGACGAAAGCGTTCTTTGACTTCGTTAGAATAAGCCTTATTACCGGGGGGTTTGTAAGGAACGGTATTGGTCAGTAAAGCGCGATCGCAGATAGTCTGGAGTTCCTGCTTGTTTTTAGTTGTTTTGCCGTTCGTCGCTAGATAAAACCCTTCCCGTACCAGGGTTCCCGCAGCCCCGATTAACGGTTGTCCGGCGTGAACTTCATCTCGCCCTAAATCTCGTCCAAAAAAGCGAATTTCGCTTTTGAGGTTGCCCGCAAACAAAATCGGTTGCGTCGGTTCTTTGCTGGCTGATTGATAAACGGGTAAGTCTATCGGCAACGGTTCTCGTTCAGCTTCGGTGCGAATTTCAGCTAAAAGGGTTTCGATATCGGACATTGATACTAGATGAGCGGAATCTAATCTAAGATACCACATTGATCACATTGGTTATTGGTCATTGGGAAGTGGTAATCTAAAGGGTGGCAAATTTCACAATAATTTAAGGCTTTTCCTTAAGCCAATTGATCAGCTAACCCCAAACAGACAATTAGCATGGTAGCCGTAACAGAAAAAAACATTGGTAAAATTACCCAGATCATTGGGCCGGTCATAGATGCTCGGTTTCCCAGTGGCAAACTGCCCCGGATTTACAATGCCCTGACTATCAAAGGAACTAATCCCGCAGGTGCAGAAGTTTCCGTCACCTGTGAAGTGCAACAGTTACTCGGTGACAACCAAGTTCGCGCCGTAGCGATGAGTACCACTGATGGTCTAGTTCGCGGCATGGCTGTGGTGGACACCGGTGCCCCAATTAGCGTGCCGGTTGGCAAGTGTACCCTCGGTCGCATTTTCAACGTTTTGGGCGAACCCGTCGATGAAAAAGGGCCGGTCAATGTCACCGAAACCTCTCCTATTCACCGCTCTGCTCCCAAATTCGTTGATTTAGAAACGACCCCTAAAGTATTTGAAACGGGCATTAAGGTCATCGACCTGATCACTCCCTACCGTCAGGGGGGTAAAATCGGCTTGTTCGGCGGGGCTGGCGTGGGCAAGACCGTCATTATGATGGAGCTAATCAACAATATCGCCATCCAACACGGAGGGGTTTCTGTTTTTGGCGGTGTGGGCGAACGCACCCGTGAAGGAAATGACCTTTACAATGAAATGATCGAATCAGAGGTCATCAACGCTGACAATCCTGAAGACTCAAAAATTGCGCTCGTCTACGGACAAATGAACGAACCGCCAGGGGCGAGAATGCGAGTTGGGCTGTCTGCGCTGACGATGGCTGAATATTTCCGTGACGTTAATAAGCAAGACGTGTTGCTGTTTATTGATAACATCTTCCGCTTCGTGCAAGCGGGTTCTGAGGTGTCTGCACTCTTGGGACGGATGCCCTCTGCGGTGGGATATCAGCCGACGCTAGGGACGGATATGGGAGACTTGCAAGAGCGCATCACCTCTACCAAGGAAGGTTCTATTACCTCCATTCAAGCGGTTTACGTTCCGGCTGACGACTTGACTGACCCTGCACCTGCGACTACCTTCGCTCACTTGGACGGAACGACGGTACTCTCTCGCGGTTTGGCTTCTAAAGGAATTTATCCAGCAGTCGATCCGTTAGATTCTACTAGCACTATGCTACAGGCTGATATTGTTGGTAGCGATCACTACGATACAGCTCGTGCGGTTCAGTCTACTCTCCAGCGTTACAAAGAGCTACAGGATATTATTGCTATTCTGGGCTTAGATGAACTCTCTGAAGAAGACCGCCGAACGGTTGACCGCGCCCGCAAGATGGAGCGATTTCTGTCTCAACCTTTCTCCGTGGCTGAGGTCTTTACGGGTTCACCCGGACAGTACGTGACTTTAGAAGACACCATCAAGGGATTTAAGATGATTCTCGCTGGAGAACTTGACGAACTGCCCGAACAGGCATTCTACATGGTCGGCAACATTGACATGGTGCTTGAGAAAGCCGCCAAACTCAAGAAATAACTTTTTCATGTGACCAATGACCAATAAATTGATTATTGGTCATTTTTTACTAATTTTCACCAATAAACAAGTCTTATGTCGATAACTGTACGAGTGATTACCCCCGATAAAGTCGTCTGGGATGATGCGGTTCAAGAAGCTATCCTGCCGAGTATGTCGGGACAGTTGGGAGTCCTCACCGGACACGCTCCTTTGCTAACTGCCCTTGATATCGGGGTCATGCGGGTTCGTCCTGATAAAGAGTGGAAAAATATTGTAGTGATGGGAGGTTTTGCTGAAGTAGACAATGATGAGATCAAAGTTCTCGTCAATGAAGCTGAGCTAGCGGATAAAATCGATAAAGAAGAAGCCCGTATTTCTTTTAACGAGGCGCAATCTTCTTTAGACGAAGCCACCCGCAGTGGCGAACGCAAACAGCAACTACGGGCTACTAAAGCTTTCAAGCGCGCCAGAGCGCGATTTCAAGCGGCTGGTGGCATGATTTCCAGTTGATAGCGGTTCAATAAAACTTTTTTTCCTTAAAGTAGGGTGGGCAATGCTCACCCTCTTATTCTAAAGATTAACTAATAAGCGGGAAAACGTGGCAACGGTTTCGACTGGTGGAATGGCATTTCTATCCCTTCTCTATCCCTTCCCCATAAGATAAGCATATCCATCTGGTAAATTTCGAGGTTTTCTAGGCATATCGAAGACCTACGCATCACCTAAATGTCATCCTGAGAGAAACCCTTTTATCCGCGCTCATCAACAAGCCTTTGACTATAACTTCTGAGGTGCTTGAGGTAAAATGTTCGTACTGTTACAAATTTTTGAAAGATGGGTTACGACGGATTGATAATCTCATGTTAACCATTAAACCTCGATTTACAACCTTTGAAGAATACCTAGCATACAATGACAATTCGGAGAGACTCTATGAATTATTCAATGGGGAATTGATTGAAGTGCCACCAGAATCAGGATTTAATGTTGAAATTGCTAATTTCCTGTTTATTAAGTTCGCCTTGCTTGTCGGTCATCGTAGAGTACGAGGACACGGACTAGAACTAGAAGTCAGAGGTGAACCCCAAAACCGCTATCCCGACCTAACCATCATCCGAGAAGAACATATTCAACAACTATCAAACCGCAATACCATTCGCCTTTCAATGTTACCTCCTCTATTAGTCATTGAAGTCGTCAGCCCCGGAGACATACAAAAAAATAGAGACTACATTGCCAAAAGAATGCAGTATCAAGATTGCGGTATTCCTGAATACTGGATAGTTGACCCCCAAACTCAAACCATCCTAGTTTTAGAACTTAGGGGAGATAGTTATAGAGAAGTAGGTAGTTTTAGCAATGACGAATTACTGCAATCTCCCAGATTTAGGGAACTCAATTTAAAGGTTTCCGAAGTGTTTAACCCAAATTAATCAACAAAACTCGTCTTAATACACTAACGATCGCTGGGAAGCCTTAACCCCAGAAGAACAAGAAAAATTTGCGCCGATTTGTCCTGATTTTGTGATTGAATTGCGGTCTCGCGATGTGCCCTCTACTAATCTTCCGGTTCTACTCCCAAAGCTCGTAATTGTTCCGCTAGGCGATCGGCTCGTTCTTGACTTGTTAACAATAACTTGCCCTCAAAGTTCCACCACCGTAGCCAAGGCCATTGTTGATTTTGGTATTCCCCTTGCCAAATGCCCAACTCTACCTGTAATGGTTCAATGGGACAGTGAGATCGGCTATTCGGGATCATTTTTTGATAGCGACCATTGACTAACTGATACACCTCGACCTGGGCTTTGCTGACTTCATAAATCCCATAAAAAGGAATTTGAATGGCTCGTTCATACACCCAAAACTTTCCTTTAACGGGGGTTTGATCTCGTTCTTCATCTCCATTGCCAGAAACAAATTCGGCTCTTCTAGAGTAGTTATGACAATTTAATAATAAAAAAGAGTTACTAACTAAAGCAATTTTAAAATTTAATTAGCTTAGACTCTTTGCTCAGTCTTGACTAAGAGCTATATTTTATGCTATCAAATAGCTTAGTCTTGA
>JBGTNM010000168.1:0-6037 GCA_041743025.1 Microcystaceae cyanobacterium | reverse complement strand
AGCTCAAACACTGATTCTACCGTGTAAATTTTCTCACTCTTCAAATTGAGCGTAAGGAGCGAGTGTGTAAGCCCAAAGGCTTTCCAGACAAAGCTTTAAAATTTACTTTGCCGTTTTTGCCGCTTCGCTTCCCTCACCCCTCTAAGGTTGGAACACACATATCTAGACATGATTAACCAACACTCCTTTCGTGATCAACGCCTAACGGCATCTAAGGTTGGAACACTCTGGTTACATTTTAAGTCCAATCGGGCTACTAAGCTCGTGATCAACGCCATATAATTAGCATAAACGCAATATCCGTCTGTTATATATCTTCTGCAACGCCAAGCTTGTATTCTCTGCCAAAGTTTAGAAAAAGTTTTACCACTTCTATCTCCGACTGTTATTGCTAAGATTCCTGGAAAATAATGATCAACCGCTGTCCAGACCCAGATTTTGTGAGTTTTCTTCCCTACATAAGTTTGAAGTTCATCAAGCTCGGCTAGAACTGGCTTTTCACCTTCTTCATCTTCGGTTAATTGGGCTTCGGATTCTCTGACCCAATTGATGATGGTAGTGTGGTGAATTCCGGTCACTCTTTCAATTCCTCTCAATCCCATCCCGTTTAAATACATATTCAGACAGATTCGCTTTACGCCGGGATGATAACCTTTGTGTTCATAGAAACCTTGGAAATAGCGACCGCATTCTCGACAATGATATCTCTGTTTTTCCTTAATCATTCCGCTTTTTCGAGTCTGTTGGGAATGGCAATGGGGACACTGCATCGTGTAATCTTAAACTAATTTACTCTTTCATTCAAGCACATTTTAAACTCGATCTGCAATAGATTCAGCAACGCCATAAAGAGTAGCACCACTAAGATTAGCTGCTCCTAAATTTGCCTCATCTAATTGTGCATAACAAAGATCTGCAAGAGAAAAATTTGCTTTATATAAGTTTGCTCCTCTAAAATCTGCATTTCGGAGTTTGACTCCTGCAAAATCTGCTCCTTGAAGGTTTAGCCCCCGAAGATCTGCTTCACTTAAATCTGGTAATTCTGGATAAGGGAGATTCGCTTCATCATCTGAAACTTCAAGATTTAAATCATAAGCTAGATATAGTTTTGACCAAAGTTGTTCAGCTTTAAGTCGTTGTTCACTAATCCACCTATTCCAAACCTCAACCCCTTGCTTTAGAATCTTCAAATGCTCCTCATTAACCATAATCCAACCCTAAACATTTGTAAACCAAACCTAGAAAAAACCCTAACCAATACCGAACATCTATAAAATAACCAACTATCCGAGGGGTGAACCAAAAACGACATTTCAACATACTGACTATGCTCACCACTCAACCCCTCAAGCAAACCCATCTAATCCCCAGTATAACCCCTCAAATTCCCTATGTAGAGGTCAGATTCCCCCTCATCGGGCCAAGCATTTGAACTAGACATCTCATCGCTCTCGGTTGCCGACACTTCCCCTCAAAAATTACATCCAGTTCCGCGATGGGTCAATCTTAATGGCCAGCTAGTTTGTCAGTGGATTGTCATTGAGGAAGACTTGAGATGAAGCCGTTTTTTCCCGAAGATATAGCTCTACGTATTAAAGTTAGGACACTTGCTATCATAGATAAAACCTCAAAAAATTGACAAATATGCCAGCCCCTTACGATTATGATCTCCGAAAAAAAGCAATCGAAGCAGTAAAAAGAGGAGAAAAAAAACTTCATGTGTCTCAAATACTGCAAATTAGTCGAAACACATTAGATTTATGGTTAAAGAGAGAACAAGAAACAGGAGATTTTCAGGCGATTGCTACTAAACCTGGAAGACCTCAGAAAATTCAGAATGAAGAAAAATTTAAGAAATTTGTGAGAGAGAATGATGATAAAACTCAGGGAAAAATGGCAGAGTTGTGGGGAAGTAATCTGACTCAGCAAAATATTAGTTATGCTTGTCAAAAGTTAGGAATTACTCGAAAAAAAACTTACGGCTATCAAGAAAGAGATGAGGAAGAAAGAGCTAAATTTTTAGAAAAGCTAGAGAAAATAGATAAATCTAGACTAGTTTATGTGGATGAAGCGGGATTTGATAACCGAGAAGATTATCCTTACGGGTACAGCCCTAAAGGGGAAAGATGTTACGCTCTAAAATCAGGAAAGAAAAGGGAAAGGACGAGTTGGATTAGTGCGCTAAAAGAGAAAAAATTATTCGCTCCCTTAACGTTTGAAGGCTCATGTAATCGAGACTTATTTGAGTTTTGGTTAAGCCATTGTTTAATTCCTCAATTAAACCCAGGAGATATTATCATTATTGATAATGCCACTTTTCACAAAGGAGAAACAATTAAAAAATTGGTAGAAGATGCTGGTTGTGAAATCTGGTAAATACCCGCTTATTCGCCCGATTTGAACAAAATTGAAAACTGGTGGGCAGTTTTAAAAACATGGATGAAGCAGAGATTAAAAGAATTTGAAACGGTTAGAGAATGTGTAGATGCAGCCTTCAAAAACTGTCCTAACGTTTTTGCGTAGGACTATAACCCTCTTCTGTCATTCGAGGGAAGAAAAATCAGTTAACCTGTCAGAAAATGGAAAGGAGACCGTCCTGAGAAACAAAAAGTAGTGAATCCTAAAAAGTGATTCATTTCTTCAATTAACTGAAGAAAACACCTGCGAAATTTCGGAATTTTAAACACTTCTAACCAAGATCGTATCAAATTGTAAAAAATATAGGGTTGCAAAATTAAACGTAAATTATTTAGCGCACTTTTCCAAGTTGCCCCCTCGAACCATAAGGGATGATGACTGAGTTGAGAACTGCCTAAGTCGCTCGATTCAGGGGATTGACTGAGAACAGTTTCTAACTGAAAATAATTAGCTTGAAGACTGACTAAAAGGTAAGCACTCATCACAATTTCCCACCATCTTTCAATACTCCCATAATCCGTCACTCGAAAATCTGCCCATCCTAATTCATCTTTAACTTGTTTGAAGGAGTATTCAATCCAGTTTCTTAAACTATATAAGTTTCCCACTTGCTTTTGGATTTTTCCTTCTAGGTTAGTCATGATATACCAACTTTCATCTCCTTTTTGGTCAGGTTCGTCTTTTTTGCTGATTTGGTAGTAACGAATTGACCGTCGCCGCCCGAAGATAATTTCTCGAATGTAACGGGTTTCTGTTTTTCGTCTCTGGAGTTTCTGTTCATAAGTTATCCAGCGATTGTACCGAACTTTTTGACCTGGGAGCATCCACACTCCATGATTAGAGCGAATCGCTACAATGTATTTTAGTTTCAGTTTTCCAATCGCTTCTATAACATCGCCACTCTCCCCATACAAGCTATCAGCTAATACTAATTTAATCCGATATCCCCAACTTTTTAACTCCTCGATAATCTGGACTGCTAATTGTGGCTTTGTTTGATAGACATCTTCTTCTTTAAGACGAATTTTTGGCTTGAATATCTTAAAGATTAAGGGATAGGTTATCCCCTCGACTACTGCATAACTATTGACTGAAACTATCCCGTTTTCCGTCTTTCCTAAATTTCCAATGTATTGACGAGCCACATAATCAGTTGTTTTTCCTTTTTTTTCATCTCCCGTTTCGTCGAGGATTAATACGATTTCTCTTTCGCCAATTAAAAGTTTTGTTAACCACAGCCTTGTTTCTCTCAAAGCTTCTACTGACCACGCGGCATTTCGTAAAAAATGATGTAAAGATTGTCCTCGATCCTTTAACCCAGCTGCTTTCGCTATTGCCGGTAAACTTTTTCTTTTGGTTTCTGACAGGATTCCTAAATGGAAATATTTGAAGTTTTCAAAATGCCTCACATCATCGAACAAGCTTCGATATATCCAGCAGTATTGGTCAATGAATGCCACTGTTTTTTTCGCTTCTCTGGGTGGAGTTACCATCTTTAACTCTTTCGTTTTTTCTGTCTACTTCTCTATTTTACTACCCTAAATGACAGAAGAGGGATAAACCCCAATCAGCAATCTAGGGTTGATAAGATTTGATTTGATCTGTTAAAGACTGATGAATTGAAGGCATTAAACTGGCAGTATCCCAAGAAGAAAATGTATTTTTTGTAAAAGAATTTAGACATCCCAAAATTCTAGTTTCCAATTCTTTTTCATCCTTGCTTCCCCAAGCTTCAAATACTTCTTTTTTTTCTAGTTTTAAAAGGCGATGAAAAATCCTATTTCGCCAATTTCTCGTCTTTTCAAAAACTATCCTCCAGTCTGGATTATATTTAATGTCTGATTTTGCACATTGAATAATTTCATCTAATTTAGCTCCATAAAGGTCAATTTTTTGGTTTTCAAAATTAAAGTTTTGCAACTCAGAAAATTTAGGATCAGAACAAACAGATTTTTTCAGAGCAGGAGATTTTTGATCATTTTGTGTAATATGAGGTTCATATCGCCATATTATCCACTCAGACATTAGCCCTTCAACCGCACGAAAGCTATGAAATAAAGCCTCAGTTGTATTGCCTTGTTGAAGGCGAATTACTCCTAAGTAAGCTGCTTCATAAGCTGTCCACCACCAATTTTGTGATCTAGATTTAGCTAGTTCCCTCCTCATTTTAGCAAACCCTTTAAAATCAGACATATTCCACTTAATAGCCATCTCTAGATATTCTTTAATCTTTAAAATTTCTGAATCTTCCGAGTTTTGCAAATAGGAATTTAAAATTACTTGAACAGCTTGATAATCCCAGTTTTTTAAAAGAACTAAAGCTTCCTTTTGTCTTCTATCCCAGAGATAATTAGTTCCTTTTGATTCACTATATTTTGAAGGTTTTCCTTGTTTATTTTTCTTTTCATCTTCATGGAAATCATAGAAAAAACTATCATCTTCAAATTGAGTTAAGGCTGTAATTCTTGCTGCTTCTGAAGATTGACCAACTCCACCTTTGAGACATAACAGAACAGACGTTTTAGTTTTAGAGGATAGGGACTTAGCAATTCTTCGCCAAATTTCTTTCCACCAAACAAACATCTTATCAAAGTCAGATGGATTTTCTCCGTGTGTACACTGTTCGATAATTTCAGTGTCTATCTTATGTTGTTCTGTAATCCATAGTTTGATAATTTCAGCAGCAAATAGGGTATCTTTATCTCGAAATCTTTCCGGTGTAGTTGGTGGTTGGTTAGTTGCAACTAAATAAATTTTCTGCAAATTACGACGTTGATCTTCTATTAACTGACCAACTATAATTGGTTTGAGACGATCTTGATAGATATCCCAATGTTGGAAAAGATATTCAGTTAAGGAGCGAAAATCACCTTTTTCTTGTCCTAAATCGACTTGAACTAATACTTGTTGACTTTCATCATCCAAATCAGGTTTTCGATCATTTCCTACACTTAACCATTGACCATCTGAAGTTTGAAAAGCCAGGTCACGAGTGCCAATAGTAGCGACGAGAATTGATTTTTGCTTAGACATTTAGTTCAAATTATTTAGATTAGTTGGAAGAGGGAGAAGATAGATAATTTACTATAGACCTCTTGCAAAAATATTTTATGCTATAATATCCCTCTTCCGTCACTCTGGCAAAACCCTTGTTATTTCTAAGTCCTAGAACCCTGTGATAGTAAGCGATCGCTCAATTATTTTCTACTAAGAAATCAAAATTCTTGTCAAATCGCTCAAACTATCTGGTCATAAAGCTTCTAGCGATCGCAGTTTCCGAAAGTGATGAAAGAGGGATATATCGAGAAGCGGGATTCACTAACATGGCCAAAGCACAGAGGTACTGTGGTTATGGACTAAAGCATATTTTTGCACTTTTTAGAATGAAATAGCCCTGCCTTCAAGGCTCTCAACCAATTAATCAAAACAATCTGTCATGAATAAATTAAAACTTTCCGGTATGTTGCTCTTTTTTGCTGGTTCATTTGCGTTGATGGGCATCATCACCGCCGAAGTATTCTATCCTTCTGGCTACACGACTTTTAATAGTGAAATCAGTGATCTTGGCGCAACAAAACCGCCCAACAGCTTAATCTACCAACCGTCCGCCAGCATTTTT
>JBGTNM010000167.1:0-3050 GCA_041743025.1 Microcystaceae cyanobacterium | reverse complement strand
AGCTCAAACACTGATTCTACCGTGTAAATTTTCTCACTCTTCAAATTGAGCGTAAGGAGCGAGTGTGTAAGCCCAAAGGCTTTCCAGACAAAGCTTTAAAATTTACTTTGCCGTTTTTGCCGCTTCGCTTCCCTCACCCCTTCTTTCGGGCTTTCGGCTTGCCATAAAGGTGCGATGATTCAAGAAGAACCGTAAAAGCTCTAAATAATCTGAACCGAGATGCTTCCTAAGATGAAAATAGTTTCTCAGCCGAGAATTAAGGTTTTCCACTAATGAACTGGCTCTAGGGGTAGATTTTAAAGCGAACTCTACCGCTTGCTTAACACTAAGGAATTTGTCAGAAAGTTGCTGATACAACTGATTCCACTTCTGCCAGTAGATATTCGTTGAAAGGGGCTTTTTCAGCAATAAGCACACCTCTCGCACCCAAGATAGGGGTATTTCAAACTGTTAGGCAATCCTCGTCAATTTTTCGTCAATTAGATGAGCAAATGCTAGCAGGTCATCCTTTTGATGAGATAAAGCCACTCTTAAAGCTTTAATGCCCTTATACTCTTGAGTTTCTCTGATTTTCAGTTCATCAATCACGAAATCCATCAATTCCCTTCTTTCTTGCCAATGCGCTCCGGCTAAGGATAAAACGTCCATTCTCAACCAATAGACTAAGATTTTAACATCACTTGCTAATTTGAGGAGTTTTTGTTCATTTTTGAGGGCTTTAGTTAACTTAGCTGATAAGGGGTTTCTGATACTCTTTAAGTTGGCTTTTTCTATCTGGGTTTCCAGTTTACCTCTTTGAGTCGTGGCTCCTTGGGCTTTTTTGGCTAAACGACAGCCTAAAGTCTCGCCTTGGTCAAAAATATGCCAAACATCTCCATGACAGGGGACATTTTTCCAGACGGCTTTGTGTCCTGCTCTTAAACCTTTTCCGGCATCGACTAGGGTGTAATCAGGTTCTAGTCCTTGTTCAGTGGCTTCTAGCCAATACCAACCCCAAGTGTCTTCCGAGTCGGTGTTCCACTTCTTGGAGAAGAAAACAGTAGCTAGAATCATTATCTACTCCTGTTAATATGGGCTGGTTACTATGAAATAGCTCATCAAGTAAAGCCACATTAATTGGCGATAAATCAAGAGAACCATTAATTTTTCTGGCTTTGGATACGGCTTCTTTCACTCGATGATGAATTGTGCCGACACTAATAGCATAATCGAATAAATCCCTTAATAACTCTACTACACCTCGGTAAGAGCTATGGCAGATAAAAATAAGCCCTAAAATTAACTGAAAAAGCCATTTTTTAGTGATTGGGAGATGATATAAGACTTCATGGTCTTTTTCTTCCTTGTCAAAAGCGTTATTCAAAGCTTTTTGAGCAATATCCTGCTGCTGATAGAGAAATTTGCGGCTTACCTTCTCTTTTCTAGCAATTTCACTGACTGGCTCTTGTTTCGAGATGACTTTAACAGCCAAGTCTTGACGATGGGGAGAAGGAAGACTATAAGCGATACAAGCCGATGAATTCACTCAGTTAACTCACACTTTTACACAATTTCCCTCAATTATAAATGATTATTCTTTTCTGCCAAACCAATTCCTAAGCTAGAGCAAATGTTCTACTTGATGACTTGATATTTGGTCAAACTGTTACCCTCTTTTGAACAACGCCCATTATAGCTATGAATGAAGTCCCAAATCGCTCCAATATGATTGTCCAGTTTTTTCGAGAATGATAGGCTTTGTCTTACCAGTCTAGGATATTGTCAACTTAACTTTTGGGTTGCCAAGATAAGATTATAGAATGAGTAATAATCCTTATCACCGCCATCGTTTCCCTGTCGAGATCATCAGTTATTGCGTCTGGCTGTACAATAGCTTCTCTTTAAGTTGCTCTACAGTTGTAGATAGAATTTAGGGTGCTTGGGAACGCTTACAGTAATGATGGTAACGAGCTAGAGCTTGATGAGACTTTCGCCAAAAAGACCAATGCAAAATCGACTCTAAAGACCAGAGATGGGGAAACAGTAATCTCCAAACCCACCGCCTCAACTCGGCAAGGCTAAGACGGACGAGAGTCCACGGTCCGCTTTGAACACAGCCAGAGAGCCATCCGCGACGGGAGCCGAAAAAAGGGGAGGAGTAGAAAGTTCTCCGAGTCCTTCAACTTGAGAACGCAAAACGAATAAAAAAGCGCGACTCCGCTAAAACCAAAGCCGTGTGGCGATGCCAACCCGTCCAAGAGCGCACTTCGGAATCCCCCAAGCCGAGTCCATCCTTAGCGAATTGAAAGCATTCCTCGATCCGCCAACGCTGGCCAGCCACCCCGATCGAGGTTTCGAGAGAAGTGTCACTCGGGGCGAAAGCCTGATAGTAACTAATGGAGGGGGTGTCCTTGAGATGCTTAACTCTACAGTTGTAGATAGCAAGGCCGAACCAAAAAAACCTATTTTTCGTTCGTAATATAGCTTAACAAAAGCGAGAAAGCTTGAAAAGTCGTCCCTGAAGAACCTAAAAGTTGTGCCTCTTTCAATATCTACAACTGTAGAGCCACTATTTTAAATATTTTCTCAAAGAGTACGGTTTAAAAAATCCAAGACAAACTGGTATATTTCGGTTATGTCGCAAAAAATCTGAGTCGTCATGTAGTAGGGTAGAATTGAGGAATACTACTCAGTACGTTTTCCCTCTGGCATGAACCCAAAACATCCCTTTAAATGGAGACATTTTCAAGACACGATCATTTTACTGAACGTTCGTTGGTATCTTCGATACCCTTTAAGCTACAGAAATTTAGAGGAAATGATGTTAGAGAGAGTGTTAAAAGTCGATCATTCTACGATTGCTCGGTGGGTTCAAGCTTATGCTCCTGAAATCGACAAAAGAACTCGCCGTTATCTAAAGCCGACCAACAATTCTTGGAGAGTGGATGAAACCTATATTAAGGTGAAGGGAGAGTGCAAATATTTGTATCGCGCTATTGATAGTCAAGGGAATACTTTGGACTTTATGCTAAGTGCGAGAAGAAACTCAGAAGCTGCCAAGAGATTTTTTA
>JBGTNM010000166.1:0-4406 GCA_041743025.1 Microcystaceae cyanobacterium | reverse complement strand
ATAAGCGGGTTTTGTAAACCGGATTTAGTATAATTTCCCATTATCTCCTATTTCTCTAACTTAATCTAACCGCTCAGAACATATGATCAAGCTCGAGAAGGCAAATTCTTCGCAGAGTGTTACCCTCGATTGAACCACGCCAATTTAAGCCGTCATAAGTGCGCTAATTATCGGCGAGGCATAAGGGCAGCAAACCTGATTGCATCTGCTTTTTAGCTTGTCTTGTCACCCCGTCAGGGTGAAAGTCTCAAGTCCGGTTCTGAAGACGAGTCAGAGGGGCGACCCTCTGGCTTAGTTTAACAGCTATTAAACAAGGCCGCTTTTTGTTATGATTTATGGTGTTGTTTTTAGATTGGATAGAAAAAGACGATATGAGTATAAATGCTAGTCAGAGAAAATTAACGATTAACAAATGGCTAACTTTTGCCTCTGAATCAGCACGATATTATCCCGATGGTATCAATCAAATTTACCAAGGTAAAATCGATGGAATGCTGATTAAGCAAGTTTTCACTCAAGAAGAAATGGTCGATGCTAAATATCAACTTGAGAAAAGAAAAACAATCCGTAACCCTGTAAAATACGGAGAAACATTTGGTACTGTTTTAGTAGAAAAAGTCAATAATCCCGACCAATACTTCCAAGATGTCAAGGTCTATAGAACCGAGTTAAAAAGAATTTTTGCTTCTGGTTATGAAGCAAGAATTGAAGCCCTATTGAGTAAAATGTCAGGAGAAAGGAAAGTAGAGATAGCTTCAGAAAATAATCAAGCCTACGCCCCTGCTCAAATTAGATTTATGGAACCGAATAAGGGCGGACTCATTATTCATAAAGGCAGACAAAATCTTGATAATCCCCCTTTTGATTACTTAAGAGAAATTACCAGAATATACGAACACTTGAGTTATTTTGCTGTGATTGATAAACCCGAAGAAGGTGGGGAATTAATTGTTTATGATTTACCCTCAGAAGAAGCGATGAAAGATATTGATGATTTAGTTAATAGTTCAGTTTTTGATCAATGTGAAAGAAGCTATATAATCCCTGATATAGGTGATTTAGTGCTTTTTCACGGCGGCCCAATATGGCATAAAGTGTCCGATGTTAAAGGTAAAAGGAGTCGCATTAGTATAGGAGGATTTGTTGCTCTATCAAAAGATGATCAAAAATTTTTTTATTGGAGTTAATTAATAATGAATATAAACCCTACAAAAGCAAAATTAACTATTGATAAATGGCTAATTTTTGATGTTGAATCAGCTAGAGATTATTCTGATGGAATCAATCAAGTTTACCAAAGTCAAATTGATGGGATGCTCATCCAAGAAGTCTTTTCTAAAGCAGAAATGCTATCCGTCAAGCATAAGCTAGAAAACAAAGATTATGAGTTAGAAACTGTGGGATATGGAGTAACACTTGGTTATGTTTTAGCAGCCGCAGGAACTAGCACTGAGAAATATTTAAAAGTTGCTGCTAGTTTTAGAGATGAGTTAAAGATGCTCTTTACTACAAATTATGAAGCGAGAGTTGAAGCCGTTTTGAGTCAGATGTCAGGAGGGAGAAAAGTTGAATTAGCAAGAGAAAGCGACGAGCGAATTTATACCCCAGCTACCTTCAGATTTTTATATCCTAATCGCGGGGGAATTGGTTTGCATAGAGACAATGAATTTCTGGGACAGTCATCCTATCAGCACTTGAATAAAATTGCCAGAATGGTCAATGCTATGAGTTATTTTATCATTGTAGACACGCCTGAACAAGGTGGAGATTTAGTGCTTTATGATCTACCACCAGAGCAATATGAGACTCCCATCAAGAATTTGGATTTAGAAAACTGCCCGAAACGATTGATAACCCCTGACATTGGTGATATGATTCTTTTCCGAGGTGGGGATATATTACATCAAGTTACTCCTGATGTTGAATGTCAAAAAACGAGAATTACTATCGGTGGATTTTTAGCTCTCTCCAAAGATGACAAAAAAGTTTTCTATTGGAGTTAATTCAAACCAAAACTTAGTTCAGTAACACCCCAAAAAAGAGAAAAAAACGAGATGAATAAAAACGCAACAAAAACAGAACTAACAACAAATAAATGGCTGACTTTTAACGCTGAGTTAGCCAATAACTATCCAGATGGGATTAATCAAATTTACGAAGGAAAAATTAACGGAATGCTCCTCAAAGGAGTCTTTTCTCAAGCAGAAATGTTAGAAGTTAAACAGAAACTTGAAAACGAAAATGATGAGATGGAAACCGTAAGATACGGTACAACACTGGGCTGTGTTGTGATGGCAGCAGGTAATGATCTTGATAGATATTTCCAAAGCGCAGCAAGCTTCAAGTCCAAGTTGAAGAGACTTTTTAATACCAGTTTTGAAGCCAAAGTTGAAGGGATTTTGAGTCAGATGTCAGGAGAGAGAAAAGTTGAGTTAGTTAGAGAGAATGATGAGCGAGTTTATACCCCAGCTACTGTTAGATTTGTCTATCCAAATCGAGGAGGAATGACTGCCCATAAAAACAATGATTTTCTGGATAAGCCATACTATAATCATTTGAATCAAATTGCTAAAATGGTTAATGCTATGAGCTATTTTATCATTATCGAAAAGGCAGAAGAAGGCGGAGACTTGCTCCTTTATGACTTATCGGAAGAACAGGAGATGACTCCGACCAAAGATTTAGATTTAGAAAGTTACTCGAAAACTTATATCACTCCTGATGTGGGAGATATGATTCTTTTTCATGGAGGAAATATAGTGCATCAAATTACTGATGTTAAAGGGTTTAAACCTCGGATTACTATTGGTGGCTTCTTGGCTATTTCCCAGGACGATAAAAAAGTATTTTACTGGAGTTAATTAGTCTTACTGAGACTTGAAGGAGATGTTAGGTATGCAAGAGGAAATAATTGAAGGTTTCCGAATTTCGACTCAACAAAAACATCTGTGGTTGTTGCAGCAGAGTGATTCGAGCTTTACTTTCCGTGCTCAATGTGCTATTCTTATCGAAGGAATTCTTAATCTAGAAATCCTAAAATCTAGCTTACATAGTGTTATTAATCGGCAGGAAATTCTCCGTACTACTTTTCGTTGCATACCAGGAGAAACTATCCCGCTTCAAGTTATAATTGATAGTCGTTTACCGCCGATTTATCAGCATGATTTAAGTGCTTTAAATCCCTTAGACCAAGCGAAGAAAGTTGAGGCGATTTTTCAAGAAACCAGTCAGTTAAATTTCGATTTTGAGCAAGATTCAATTTTGCATTTATCCTTGCTAATTTTGTCATCTAATAAGCATTTATTGCTTTTAAGTTTACCAACTCTCTGTGCAGATAGTAGAACCCTAGAAAACTTAGTGCAGGAAATTAGCTATTATTATGGGGGACGGGTAAAAGAGCAGCTTAACCAGGAATCAATGCAGTATGCTGATTATTCTGAGTGGCAACATGAATTACTAGAAGACAAAGATACCGAAACAGGCAGAGAATATTGGCAAAAACAAGATATTTTTCGTTTTTTAGATTTGCGGCTTCCTTTTAAAAATCAATTAGCTAAATCACAAAAGCAAGAATTCAAACCAAAATCAATTACAGTTAGTATTGCGCCCTCTACAACTGCCCAGATTAAAACTTTAGTACAGAATGACAATATTTCAATTGCTGTATTCTTGCAAACTATTTGGCATATTCTGCTGTGGCGATTGACGGGAGAATCAAATATTATTGTGGGTACAGCCTACGATGGTCGCCCTTATGAGGAACTTAAATCATCCCTAGGATTATTCGCCAGATATTTACCAATTCATTCTCAGCTAGCAGATAATTTGCCGCTTTTTGAAGTTTTAAATTTAATTGATCAATTAACTAGCAAGCAATACAAATGGCAAGATTATTTTAGTTGGGAAAATATCAGGAAAGTAAATGATAGTGCCAGCAAAACATTAAGGTTTCCAGTAAATTTTAGCTTTCGAGAAGAAACGGATAAATATAGCGTGTCAAACAAAGTTACTTTTTCGATATTTAAGCAGCTTGTATATCTAGATAAATTTGAACTCAATCTTTCCTGTTTACTCAAAAAAGATCAAAAAATTATCGCCGAATTTGGCTATGATTCAAGCTTATTTCAAGCCGAAGATTTTAAAATTTGGGCAGCACAATTTCAGACTTTATTAGAAAGTGCCATTGAAAATCCCTTATCTGTCATCAGTAAGTTAGGAATGCTCAAGGAAACAGAGCGAGAAAAAATATTATTCAGGTTTAACAATAGACAAACTAGTGACAATTACCCAAAAATTCAGTGCATTCACCAACTATTTGAAAAACAGGCAAATAGCACACCAGATAATATTGCGGTTGTGTTTGAAAACCAGCAATTAACTTATGCTCAACTCAACCAAAATGCTAA
>JBGTNM010000165.1:0-2565 GCA_041743025.1 Microcystaceae cyanobacterium | reverse complement strand
TCTGACCTCTGCGGCAGCTTAGAGAGCCAGCGAATTTATGTATTCTCTAGCAAACTTCTAGCAGATTAGTGAAGCTAGGCAAAAGTTTTGTCTGGGCAATTATCCTTGATGGCTGATTTGTGTAATCTTTATTAAAAGGAGCGCAGATTCAAATCTGAAGTGCATGAACCTGGCTCAGAAGCGCTGCCAGCCTTTACGACCTTTGCCAAAGTGGAGAACATTGTATACCCCAGTAGCGGCAGGCCTTGCAGCCTCTCATAGGTCAAGTGACAGATCGTATACTACAAGCGGTTTTGAGTAGGTGATGCACTTCAACCTTGAATTGGCCATGTTTCAAAACACTAGTTTACATATTTCCAGCTTAGCCCATTAAGTTGCCTTCAACTGGAATCATTTGTCTGATCATAGTTGTTTTTTCAGTAGGATAGCTTCATGAAATCGCGAGTTATTGCAATTGGTCTTGATTCAGCAGAGCCTCGTTTACTAGAGAAATGGATGGCTGAAGGACATTTACCTAATCTCAGTAAATTAAGAGAAACAGGTGCTTATAGCCGACTTGAAAATACTGTAGATTATGCAGGTGGACTAACTGAGCAATCGGCCACGGAAGCGAGCTGGACCGCCTTTCTAACTGGGTGTTCTCTTGATAAAGTTGGATATTGGGGAACCGTTAAATATCACGCAGATCGGTGTGAAGCAACAAAAAATAATGAAGACGGTTCTTACTACTTTGACCCCTACAAACCATTCTACGCACAATTAAATAGTGATTATAAAGTTATCACTTTTGATATTCCCACTGCGAAACCAGTGCAGGGTGTTAATGGTATCCAAGTGCAAGATTGGGGTGGCCATTTTCCATTTTCTACTGGGTGGTCTCAGCCAAGTAACCTGATTTCTGATATCAACCAAACGCACGGGAAAAACCCTGTCTTATTAAAAGATCACGGCTATTGGTGGAATGAGAATTATATTCAAGACATTCAGCAGAGAATGTGGAAAAGTATTGAAAAGCGTGCTGAGATTTGCTGCGATTTGCTGAAGAAAGAACCCTGGGACTTATTTGTTACAACATTTATAGATACTCACAGCGCGTCTCACTCGATATGGCATCTTAGCGAAAGTACTGGCCACCCATTGTTTCAATACGTAGGCAAAGAAGGATCAGATCCTTTGCTAAAGACTTTCCAGTTGATTGACAGCGCTATAGGTAAAATATTGGCTGAAGTTCCGGATGATACTCATGTTGTATGTTTTTCAGTGCACGGCATGGGCAACAACGTAACGGACCTAAACAGCATGGCTTTTTTACCAGAAGTTCTATACCGATACAACTTTCCTGGGAAAATAGGTATTGCCTCTGAGGGAAACAATTCTAGTGTTCCCCCCATCATTACAAAACCATTAGGTAAGGGTTGGTCCGGCATTACCTGGCGGCAAAAATATGAGCCGAACCCAATCAAGCGTTTCTTTCGGAAATTTACGCCGGCTCGCTATCTAAAAGATGCCCCTGATTCCGACTGGATTTCTCCCGCAGAACTTGATGAAATCAAAGATCCACTAAGTAGAATGCCTGCTGAATGGCTTAAAAAGACATGGCCAAAAATGAAGGCATTTGCAATTCCTTCTTTTTCGGATGGCCATATTCGCATAAATCTTAAGGGACGAGAGAAGTACGGCATTGTTTCTTTGTCCGAGTACGATGAGATCTGTGATGAGCTAGTCCAACTACTCCTAGGATTAACTAATCCTAGAACTGGTGAGGCAATTGTAGATAAGGTTGTTCGTACTCGAAAATCACCTTCCCAGAAAGATGATAAGTCTCTCCCTGATGCGGATCTAATTGTTAAGTGGCGAGAAAATGTTCCTGTGGACGTAGTTGATAGTCCTAATGTTGGGCGCATTGGGCCTCTCCCATTTTATCGTACAGGTGGACACCGTGCGAGTGGATTTATCATAGCTAATGGTCCTAAGGTTGATAGCAATTTGGAGCTTAATTCTCCTCATCTTCTAGACCTTACACCAACAATTATGGGTCTTTTAGGCGCCAGCATCCCTGAGCACTTTGACGGAAAACCACTTTTTGAAGCAGTTTTAAGCGTTTGATTGAAAGGAGCCTGCCTGACAACTTCCGTCAGTCAAGTTCCTTCAAATTCCTGTCTATATTTAGCTTCTAAGGTTGTTGCGCTCGTGCCAACGCTCTGCGTTGACGCGCCCCCCCAGACGCTCTGCGTCTTATCTGGAGCAGCAACTTTTTTAAGAACTCATAGGCTAACGGTATAAGCCCGAGCAATATTTTCAAAAATTGCTCAGAGCAGCATGGTATTGTTATTATAGTTAGGACACGCCAAAGTTTCTGGATCGATGGCTACACGCCAGTTCTTCACCCGTTTTTCGTTTTTAGGCCTGACCTAGTACTCCCTGGCACAAATTTCACTATTATGCGGCAGCACAGACTAGAGGCTTAGGCTTCTCGTTGGGTAGTTGAACTTATGCCGACCGGTACTATGCCGTCCATCATGAGACTTAAAAAAGTTTTCTGCACCACTAAGATCTCCCGCTAAA
>JBGTNM010000164.1:0-5104 GCA_041743025.1 Microcystaceae cyanobacterium | reverse complement strand
AAAACTACTTTTAGTTAAATAATAATCTGCTCCTGCTTCCAACCCTTGTAAGCGGTCTTCTTCACGGTCTTTATAGGAAACTACAATAACAGGAATGGCTTTTAATTGGGGATGTTTTTTAATTTGACCCACTAATTTAATGCCGTTCATGCGAGGCATATCAATATCGCTAATGATCAGATCGTAATTGCCCACTCGTACCGCGTTCCATCCTTCCATACCATCGACAGCAATATCCACTTGATAGCCGTGATTTTGGAGGAGTTTTCGCTCCATTTCTCGCACAGTAATCGAGTCATCTACTACCAAAATTCGTTTTTGTGTTTGCGTCCAGGTAATTTCGTCATGGATTTTAATTTGACTCAACAAACTATTGGAAAGTAACTTGTCGATAGAGCGCACTAAATCCAAAACATCTAAAATTAAAATCGGCGTTCCATCTTCTAAAAGGGCGGCTGAACTGATATCTTGAACTTTGCCGAGGCGAGAATCTAGAGGACGCACTACCAAATTTTTTTCTCCCAACAAGCGATCAACCACTAATCCGTAGCGGTTCATCGCATCACTAATCACGACAATGGATAGTTTATCAATAGACAGATGAACGGGTGTCAGTTCTAAAACTTGCTCGGCTTTAATCAGTCCAATATGTTTGTCGTTGAGCGTAAAATATTGGCGGCTTTCGACGTAAGAAATATCTTGAGGATCGAGCAGGACAATTTGGTCTATGCGCGATAGCGGAAAAGCGTAAGGTTCGCCAGCAATTTCCACAATTAACGTGCGAATGACTGACAAAGTGAGGGGCAGTTGAAAATGAAAACTTATCCCTTTGCCCGGTTTAGAAGTGGCTTGCAGGTTGCCGCCGACTTCCTGAACCATCGTTTTAGCAATATTCAATCCCACGCCGCGACCCGAAATTTCTGTGACTTGATCAGTAGTCGAAAAGCTGGGCAAAAAAATAAATTCCATGAGTTCAGCTTCGCTCAATTGCTTAGCCATTTCTGGGGTCACGAGACGTTTTTTGACGATGGATTCGCGCAACTGATCGAGTTCAATCCCCTTGCCGTCGTCAGCAATAATAATTAAGAGCATCCCAAAACGGTGGGAAGCTTCCAGGCGAATGGTTCCTTCTGAAGGCTTTCCCTGTTTAATGCGCTCCTCACTAGACTCAATTCCGTGATCGATCGCGTTTTGTAAAATGTGGGTCAATGGGACTTCTAACTTGCGAAGAATGTCGCGATCGACGAGGGTCGTTTTGCCGTTAATCTCTAATTTCACCTGTTTGTTCAACTTGCGTGCGAGATCTCGCACTAAACGGGGAAAACTTTGCACGCCTTCTTCAAAGGGTCGCATATGCACAGCGATCACTTCTCGGTAGAGGCGATCTGATAGATTATAAGAACGGTAGGCAAACTGTTCGAGGGCGTTGAGGCGATCGCCCAAAATTGTCCGGCACTCTCGTTCTTTTTGCAGCAATTCTGTTAAATATAGCTCACTTTCCTGGGTAATAGCATTTTTAGCTAGCGATATCTGCAACTTTTCAAGCAGTTTCGACAGTTCTAGTTGGCTTTTTTTGAGACTCAATAATGACTCAGTTAAGGGAGTCAGAGACGTTGCCTCAACCAGCGACTCGCCTGCCAATCCCATCAGACGACTGAGGCAATCTGTACTGACCCGCACGAAGCGCTCTTTACTGCCTCCTGAGTGGGCAACGTTGGCAGAAGTTGGCAGGGGTGCGGCCCGATCGGGTGTTGCTTCGACCCAAGCTGTGACTTCATCGACAGGCTCGCCATCGGCATCGGCGACAGGCATCAAGCTAAACCCTGATGCTTGAGAAAAAGTCATCGGTACTCCGACGGACGCTGAAATGCGGGATTGCGAATCCCGCATCGCGTCCTCGCCTTTTAAAGGCGGAGCCTGCGAAGACTTCGTCAAGTCGGGGACGGTGGGAGCATTACTGAGCCGTCCAGAAACAATTTCGGGTTCGTCAAATTCTGGAAAAACGTCGTCGAGAGAGAGTTCGCGAGAGGATGGAGAATCGTCACTCGCCTCAAGGGGAGTCTTGCTGGAGGCGGGTTCTGGCGGGGAAACAGGGGTGTCTACACTTTTGGTATCACTCTTGCGCCTGCCTAAAATAGCAGCAATGGCATTGACGGCAGTTTCGGCAGCTTGCTGATGGCGACAGAGCCATTCGTTGAAGGTGGCTTCCTCAACTCTGCTAATGTCTAAGAGAAAGTCAACGCCTTTTAGCAGGCAATCGATCTGTTCCGATTGCAACGTAATAGTGCGATCCATCGCCGCTACGAAGCAGTCTTCCATGACGTGCGCCATTTTGACGGCGGGTTCAATTTGGACGATTCGCGCTGCCCCTTTAATCGAGTGAGACGCTCGCATGAGGGCTTCTAGCAGAGGAAGGGCCTCTGAGGTGGCCGTTCCGCTTGAGTGCTGGAGTTGTTTTTCGAGGGCGACCAAGTTTTCATTGAGAATTTCGGCTTGGGCTTCTACTTCCAAGCTGAACAAATCCAGCATGGAAAGATTGCTCAAATCTAGATTGTCCACAGATTCCTCCTGTCAGGCGAGCCGCGATCGCTCAGTTAACGTCTGATATTTTTTCTTATCTTTATTTTTCCCACTTTCTCATCATCTCTTGGTGCGCCATACAAATAGTGTTCAGCATTACGAGCAAAGTCTCTAGGAAAATGTTTTCGCCATTCTTCTTGAGAAATTTGTGCGCTAATTATTGCAATTCTTTCTAACTCTATCTTAACGTAATCTTGAACTCAAATCAATGACTTGAGCCAGATGAGGGTAATCTAAGTCCACTACTCATCAATCCGGTTATTATGTCAGTGATGATTTTTACTCAAGACTATGACAGCCAGTTTATCGCCGAAAATTCTTGCTCTCGATTTCGATGGCGTGATTTGTGATGGGTTACTCGAATACTTCCAAACGACTAAACGCACTTATGAGCAAATTTGGTCAGTTGATTCCCCTTCGTCGCTTGATCGCTTTGCTGAGCGTTTTTATCGGCTGCGTCCCGTCGTTGAAACAGGTTGGGAAATGCCTATTTTACTGAAAGCGTTGGCGTTAGAAATTCCTACCGAAGATATTGAAAATCACTGGACTTCTATCAGCTATCAATTAATTGAGTCCGAAAATCTGAATAAAACAGAACTGATGGCTGCACTCGATGGAATTAGAGATCGATGGATTGAGGAAGATCTAGCAGAATGGTTGAGTTTGCACCGTTTCTATCCCGGTGTCATTGAAAAATTAAGAAATGTTCTCAATTCCCCCAGCCAATTGTTTATTATCACCACCAAAGAAAGTCGGTTTGTTAAGCAATTATTACGACAGCAGGGATTAGAAGTGCCAGAATCTAGCATTATTGGCAAGGAAGTCAAAAAACCTAAATTTGAAACGCTACGATTTCTACTTAAACAAGTTACAGATAACCCTGCCGAATTGTGGTTCGTTGAAGATTTATTAAAAACATTACAAGCCGTACAGCAACAACCAGATTTACAAGCAATCAAACTCTTTTTGGCAGACTGGGGCTACAATACTGAAAAAACACGACAATCTATTCAGAACGATTCATGCCTACAATTGCTATCTCTAAAACAGTTTTCTCAAGATTTTTCTCACTGGTTACAAAATTAGTTTTTAATTAACTCATGACGAATCGCTTCTACTCGTCGATTGTATTCGCTAGTTGCTAATACAGGTAAGCTTTCTTCTAAAGCGATCGCACTGTGCAAATCGAGCCAAGACTGGCAGCCTCCGTAAGTGCTATGGTAAGGAATGTTTTCCGCTTGCTGCAACCGATAAACGCGCAATAGTAATAAATAAAGCGGTTGGCGAGGCTTCCAATGAAATCGTTCAAAGACGAAGCGATCGTTCCAAATATGATAGGGCAATAGTTGATTGACAACCGCTTCATCGCTGACACAGAAAATATCAGTAATCTCCGCCCAACTGCCAATACGAACGGTTTGAGGATGCCAACCGGACTCAACAGGAGTAATTTTCTCGGCATATTCTGGCTTAAGTAAGTCCGGTTTTTGATGCTCGTAAGTAGGGTATAAAAGTATTTCTGTGTGTTTGACGGCAAATGACCCTTCTACTTCTCGGATGCCACCTTTACGTAGCAGGAGGATAGTCTGTCCTCGTGCTAGGGCGTTAACAGCAACATTCCATTCTTTTAGGGCGTGGAGAGTCGAATTTATCCTCGTTGTCATAAGAATAAGTATATTACAAATTTCTTTCTTTTTCAGAAAATTCACGGAATTTAAGGTTAGCTCAAACAAAGCTAATAAAAAAGTTTCCCAGAAATTACGGAGTTGTTCAACTTGAGAAAATGCTAGTCTGAGAAAAGTCACTGTTTATAAATTGCCAATTTATTAAATTTTTTATTATGTATTCAACACTAGCAATCCCCGCTTACCCCTCTAGCGATCAAGATCGAAATTTTCATCAGCCAACCGTATCGACTTTGGTCGAGCTTTTATCTCACCGAGCGCAGTATCAATTCTCACAAAAAGCTTATACGTTCTTACAAAATGACGAACGAGAATTAGCGAGCTTGACCTACCAGGAATTAGACACTCAGGCTAGGGTGATCGCGGCTAAGTTACAATCTGTAGCATCACCAGGAGAGCGGGCTTTGCTTTTGTATCCATCAGGAATAGAATTTATTTCTGCGTTTTTGGGTTGTTTGTATGCTGGAATTATTGCCGTTCCCCTCTATCCTCCCCGGCGCAACCAAAATCTCGCTCGCCTACAAGCCGTTGTTACAGATGCTCAGGCAAAATTGGCCCTGACGGCGCAACTCACCCTAGATAATCTAGAAAAATGGTTGACAGACAGTCCAGAGTTAGTCGCTTTAAACTGGGTAGCAACTGATAAGCCACTAGAGACGGCGCCCCATGAGTGGTATTTTCCCAAAGTCACTGCCGATTCCCTCGCCTTTTTGCAATATACGTCCGGCTCAACCGGAACGCCAAAAGGAGTCAAAGTCACTCATGGCAATTTGTTACACAATTGCCAGTTAATTTACCAGAAATTTGGGCACAGTCCCAACAGCCGAGGACTGGTGTGG
>JBGTNM010000163.1:0-1613 GCA_041743025.1 Microcystaceae cyanobacterium | reverse complement strand
CGACCTACGATATAATGTACAATATCAGCACATGCATCCCATCCATTGGGATTTATTTTTTCGTTAATCTCGGAGTAATTATAAGAAGCTGTGCAAAATTTATTGCCAAAAAAACTGGGGACCACTAGCACATTGGATGTAACCGCTCAGTGGGGTCCGGTTTTTATTGAACAATGGTCCTTCTCCCGCGACAGCGGGAGAAGGTGCCCGACAGGGCGGATGAGGGCATCACCGTTGTGGAACCTATCTCATCGCGATGAATGGCGAATAGATCACAAAAGAAGTGTAGAAAAGATCAAATACATAGAATCTAAGTTGTAATAAACTCTCGCTATTAAAATTTAGCGAGTATCTGAAGTGAGTGAATTATCTAAACTACCAACGACATTAGAAGAATGTCATGAAGTTATTCAAAGATTAAATGGTTTAGTTGCAGATGTTTACGAGCTAGTCAAAAAGCTTCAATACGAAAATCAGGAGCTAATAACAAGAGTCAATGCTAACTCGAAAAATTCATCCAAGCCACCATCCAGCGATTTCAAGAAAAATAAGAAACTGAAGAAGCCATCCAGCAGTAAACCTAGTGGAGGCCAGAAAGGTCATACTGGCCATAATCGACAATTATTAGATCCTACCGAAGTGGATGCAATTATTGATTGCAAACAATTTGAGCCGTGTTCTTTTTGCGGTAATGACGTGAGTTCAGGCGCAGAAGCTGATTTTATAAGACACCAAGTTCATGAATTGCCTAAAATTAAACTAAACGTAACCGAGTATCGAGTCGCTGTTGGTCGATGCATCTGTTGTGAACGAAAGCAAGTGGCGCAGCTACCCAAAGGAGTAAACTGGGGGATAACCGGCCCTCGCTTAACCAGCTTTATGTCAATTTTGGTAGGTAAATATCAGTTATCTCGTCGTTCACTAAAAGAATTTTTAGAAGAACATCTTAATTTTTGTATTAGTTTGGGCACGATATTTAATAAGCAAAAGCTTGTAAGTCAAGTATTAGAAAGCCCTGTAAATGCTCTATTACCGGTTATTAAAAAAAGTGTAGCAGCTAATATTGATGAAACCAGTCATCGACAAAATGGAAAAAATCATTGGCTATGGACAATAGCTTCTAAAACTGCGGTATTTTTTCATATTACTCAATCACGTGGTAAAAAAGTGCTACACGAATTAATGGAAGATTTTGATCATGTAGTTATTTCAGATAGGTATGTTATTTATAATTATTTTGATTCATCCCGTCGCCAAATTTGTTGGGCTCATTTGAAACGTGATTTCACAAGAGTTTGGCAAAAAGAAGATAAAACGATTTCCAGGATAGGTAAAAATTTATTGCAATGTGAAACTCAGCTTTTTGAGTTATGGTATCAATTTAGAAATTCACACATAACTCGTGAAGAATTACGGCATCGAGCTGGCCCCATTATACAAGCCACTGGAGAATATTTAGAACAGGGTAGCTATACCGCTCCTGAATTAAAGATTGTAAGATTTTGTAAAAATTTACTAGAAAATTTTTCGTCGCTTTGGTGTTTTCTCGAGACAGAGGGCGTAGAGCCAACTAATAATCACGCAGAGCGATGCTTAAGACAGAATGTTATTTG
>JBGTNM010000162.1:0-2536 GCA_041743025.1 Microcystaceae cyanobacterium | reverse complement strand
GCATTCAGCGATGGGGTATTTGCGATTGCCATGACCTTACTGGTGATTGAAATTAAAGTGCCAGATTCGCCTCAGGTAACGGCATCAACCGCGATTGATACACTGATTCATACCGCGCCGCATATTCTGATAGCAGTTTTCAAATGGATGGAACATAGTAGCAGCAATGAGTAAACCAACCGATTAGATCTTGCTCACGCACTAAATTGATGGCTTCAGTAATAGCTTTATCGAGTTCTAGATAAGTCCGAGATTCACAACTTCTTAAATATTCTTTGACTTTTGACCAACAGTTTTCAATCGGGTTAAAATCAGGGGAATAAGGCGATAAAAAGACGACTCTAGCTCCAACTGATTCAATAGCTTCTCTAACCGCCGTAGCTTTATGCGCTGGCAAATTGTCCATAACGACACAAGCGCCTGACCACAGTTGTGGGACAAGAACTTTTCTAACATAAGTTAGAAAGGCTTCCTGATTTGTCCATCCTTCAAAAGTAAAAGGAGCCAAAAAAGCTTTCAGAGAAATCGCGCCAATTAAAGTCACATTTCTGCCCCGATTAAAAGGACACTTACCATAAGCTCGTTTTCCTTTCTTGGCTCTCGCATAACGACGGGTCATTGCCAAATTGACTCCAGTTTCATCGATAAAAACTAAGTCCGAAAGTTTAACTTCTCCTATTGTCATCCAATATTCTCTTCTCAAGTTTTGCACTCGTTCAGTTTCGGCTTCGTTAGCATGAAGCGTCTTTTTTTTGCGGTTTAACTCCAATCTTTGTAGGAGACGGCACATGGTCGGAACACTGACTTTTACACCCGTTTCTTCTTCTAAACGAGTACATAATTGTTGCAAAGTGGCATCATTATCCGCTTCGACTAATTGGCTGATCAGATCTATCTGTTGAGAATTGATTAGAAGAGGTTTTCCTCCTCCATGAGGACTAGGTTCTACACTTTTGGTGGTTTCATAACGTTTGAAAAGACGATTAACAAAACTGTAGCTGACTTGAAAACGATCTGCTAGTTGCTGAATTGATTCGTTGGTTTTCTCTTTAGTCTCAATGATTTTCTGCCGTAAGTCTGTTGAATAGGGTTTCATTTCGAGATTTTGTCTAAACTTTTCTCATTCTCTCATATTGATCCACTCAATTGAAAACCGCTATAACTCTCTTTCGTCACTTTTGGAGAAATCAACGAGATTGCTCCATTCTAGCCAACGAGAAATTAGGCTTTTCACCCAGTCTGATGAAAGAGAGATAGAGCGAATCATACTAAATCCAGTTATGCTAAACTACTTATAATTATAAATCGACTACCCCAAAAAAGAGTCATGCCTAAAAAAGCCTATCTAGCTAGTCATTTTAGTTCAGATGAACTCAAAAAAAATTATCGAACTTGTCAAGAGCCAGTCGAAGCGAGACGATGGCATTTGTTGTGGAAAATCGCTGCAGGATGGACAATTAAAAATAGTGCGTTGGCGGTGGGTTTAGATTATCAATATGCGAAAAAAGTGGTAAAAAGATATAATGAAGAAGGAGCTTCAGGAGTCAAAAATAAAAGGTTTGAAGCCAAAAAGCATAGAAGAGGAAGAGAAAAACTGCTCAATGACGAGCAACTGAAAAAATTCAAAGAAGCCCTCAAAGAAAGACCCTCTGATGGAGGAATCTGGACGGGACCGAAAGTAGCAAGATGGATAGAAAAAGAAACAGGACTAGAAAAAGTTTGGGTTCAAAGAGGATGGGATTACTTAAAAAAGTGCAACTACTCCTGGCAGAAACCGAGACCGAAACATAAGAAAGGAGACTTGGATGAACAAAAAGAATTCAAGAAAAACTTACCATTAAAAGTGAAAGAAATCCAAGAAAAACATCCGAAATCGGCGATAGAAGTCTGGTATTTTGATGAGCATCGAGTCGGTCTAAAACCAATATCAAGAAAAGTTTGGTCGCCCATTGGAGAAAGACCGACAGCAATTGTTCAACCTCGTTATGAATGGTTATATGTCTATGGATTTGTCGAGCCAAAAACGGGGAAAACTTATTGGTATTTAATCCCAAGAGTTAATACAAAATGGTTGAACTTAGTCTTTCAAACATTTGCGGCTGATGTGGGAGCCAGTGCGGAAAAAATTATTCTCTTGGTAGAAGATAATGCGGGATGGCATCGAAGTAAACAAGTCAAGTTACCATTCGGAATAATCGAAGAATTTCTGCCGCCTTATTCACCCGAACTACAACCAGCAGAAAGGTTATGGTCATTAGTAGATGAACCCTTAGTTAATGAACATTTCCAGACACTAGAGGAACTGGAAGAAGTGTTGGCTATTCGTTGTAGAGTTCTGCAAGAAATGAGAAGAGAAATCAAAAATTTAACGGACTACCATTGGTTGACTTATGCTTAATTCTTTAGTATTCTTTAAAAACAGGATTTAGTATAAAATCCCATAATTTCCGCTACAACCGCTAAATTAGGCAGAACTGTTTTAACGGCATTATTAGAGACTTTGATCGCACACTCAGGATCTTTTAAACCGTTTCCA
>JBGTNM010000161.1:0-49697 GCA_041743025.1 Microcystaceae cyanobacterium | reverse complement strand
TTTTTTCATAATTCCAATTAAAATTTTTCATTCATTTTTGAATTAAATTTTAGGAATATTTACCTCCTTAGATTATTACAAATTAAACAAATTCCTTTGATTATTACCACAAATCGTACAGGGAGCTTTATGCCCCCTGCTACTAGCTTAGCTTAGTTTATGCTAACTACCGCCAATCCTTGCCACATCATGGGCGTTGGCTTCAAAGGCAGCATTAAGTGCTTCATCGCCAGTTAAACCCGATTCCTGTGCTTGACGAATCGCCTGTAAGACGCGCTTGTAATCTCTCGGCATCACTTTGACGAATTTTGCCGCCATTTCTTCCCAGTTTGCCAAGATTTTAGCCGCTTTTTTACTCTGAGTATAGTCAGTGTGTTTTTGGATCATCTGGCGAACAGTATCAACATCTTCAGCATCGAGGGGTTCAATGTCGGCCATTTGCTGGTTACAGTGGGTAGCAAAGTCTCCCGCTTCATCCAGGATGTAGGCAACCCCGCCACTCATACCTGCGGCGAAATTGCGTCCCGTTGAACCCAATACCACCACTTTACCGCCTGTCATGTACTCGCAAGCATGGTCGCCTACCGCTTCAACAACGGTATTCACCCCAGAGTTACGAACGCAGAAACGTTCCCCTGCAATGCCGTTAATATACGCTTCGCCACCCGTTGCGCCATAGAAGGCAACATTACCGACGATGATGTTTTCTTCTGCCACAAAAGACGAATTGACAGGCGGATAGACGATGATTTTGCCGCCACTGAGTCCCTTACCTAAATAGTCATTGGCATCGCCTTCGAGTTCAAGGGTGACACCTTTAGGGACGAACGCGCCAAAACTTTGTCCTGCACTACCTTGGAAATGGAGATGTATCGTATCTTCTGGCAATCCGTGCCAGTGGCGTTTGGTGATTTCGTTGCCTAAAATAGTACCAACAACGCGGTTAGTATTCTGAATTGGCAGGGTAGCTTTAATTTTCTCTCCTTTCTCAATGGCAGGTTGGCACAAATCTAACAATACCGTCATGTCGAGAGAATTTTTTAAGCCGTGATCTTGCGGAATTTGGCAGTAGCGACCCACTTCTGTCCCGACTTGGGGTTGATAGAGGATGTTAGAGAGGTCGATGTTTTTCGCTTTCCAATGTTCGACGGCTTTTTTGGGTTCTAGTACATCAGTCCGTCCTACCATTTCACTGACGCTGCGAAAACCTAATTGCGCCATGATTTCACGCATTTCTTGAGCAACAAAGGTCATAAAATTGACAGTATGTTGAGGGTCGCCTGTAAAGTTTTTCCGTAGGTAAGGATCTTGAGTGGCAACACCGACAGGACAGGTATTGAGGTGGCACACCCGCATCATGATACAACCTAGCGTAACTAGAGGCGCAGTGGAGAAGCCGTATTCCTCAGCCCCCAATAGCGTTGCCATCACGACATCGCGTCCGGTTTTCATCTGTCCATCGGTTTCCACAACAATACGCGATCGCAAGTTATTCAATACTAGCGTCTGGTGCGTTTCTGCCAGTCCCAATTCCCAAGGCAATCCAGCGTGTTTAATCGAAGTCTGCGGCGATGCGCCCGTTCCGCCATCATGACCGGAAATTAACACCACATCTGCATGAGCTTTAGCGACTCCGGCGGCAATTGTCCCCACACCCACCTCAGACACTAATTTGACACTAATTCGGGCTTCACGGTTGGCATTTTTCAAGTCGTGAATCAATTCAGCTAAGTCTTCAATCGAGTAAATATCGTGGTGTGGCGGTGGTGAAATTAGCCCTACGCCTGGGGTTGAGTGGCGTACCTTGGCAATCCAGGGATAGACCTTGCGACCGGGAAGTTGTCCGCCTTCCCCTGGTTTTGCCCCTTGTGCCATCTTAATTTGCAATTCCCTTGCTTGCGACAGATACAGGCTGGTCACGCCAAAGCGACCGGAGGCTACTTGTTTGATAGCACTGTTTTTAGAGTCGCCGCGATCATTTGTCCAGGTGTAGCGTTCAGGATCTTCCCCCCCTTCCCCTGTGTTGGATTTGCCGCCAATGCGGTTCATCGCAATAGCCAGGCTTTCATGTGCTTCTTGGGAAATCGAACCGTAACTCATTGCTCCTGTTTTGAAGCGTTTCATAATAGTTTCAATGGGTTCGACTTCTTCAATTGGGATGGGTTCGCACTGCTTGAATTCTAACAAATCGCGCAATCGGTAGAATTTTTGCCCCTGTTCGTTAACTAAGGCGGCGTATTTTTTGTAAAGGTCGTATTTACCTTCCCGCACGGCTTGTTGCAGGGAGTGAATGGTTTCGGGACTAAATAGGTGCGCTTCACCTCCTTTGCGCCACTGGTATTCGCCACCGACATCAAGGGTATGTCCGTTAACTTCTCGGTCTGGGAAAGCATGAGCGTGCCGCAAGATAGCTTCAGTGGCAATGATTTCGAGATCTGCCCCTTCGATGCGCGAAGCTGTCCAAGTGAAGTATTTGTCAATAACTGACTGATTTAAGCCGATCGCCTCGAAAATTTGCGCCCCGCGATAGCTTTGGATGGTGGAAATGCCAATTTTGGAGGCAACTTTGACAACGCCTTTGGTTGCTGCTTTGATGTAATTCTTACAAGCTGTTTTATAGTCAACGTTGACCAATAATCCCTCTTGGATCATGTCATCAATGGTTTCAAACACCAGATAAGGATTGATGCCACCGCAACCATAGCCAATCAGCGCGGCAAAATGATGCACCTCACGGGGTTCGCCAGATTCCAGCACGATGCCGACTCGCGTGCGCGTTCCCTCTCGGATGAGGTGGTGGTGCAATCCAGAGACGGCTAGTAAGGCAGGGATAGGGGCTTTATGAAGATTGATGCCGCGATCGCTGAGTATGATAATACTGATTCCCTGGGCAATGGCTCGGTCTGCTTGGGCGCAAATTTCATCCATCACCGCTTCTAAACCCTTTACCCCTGCTTTGGGGTCAAATAGAATCGGCAGCGTAATCGATTTAAACGCCTCTTCATTAACGTATTTGAGCTTAGCCAGTTCTTCGTTACTGAGGATGGGCGTTTTGAGTTTAATTAAATGGCAACTTTCCGGCACAGGTTCGAGCAGGTTGCGTTCTGAACCAATGGTGGTTTCGGCTGAAGTGACAATTTCCTCTCGAATCGAGTCAATAGGGGGATTGGTTACCTGGGCGAATAATTGCTTAAAGTAATCGTAAAGCAGTTTCGGACGGTCGGAGAGAACTGATAGCGGCGTATCTGCACCCATTGCCCCTACCGCTTCCACCCCATCGCGGGCCATGGGTGTCAACAGCAAGCGCAACTCCTCAAAAGTATAACCGAACGTCATTTGACGCTCAATGGCTGTTGTCAGGTTTGGGGCAGAGACTTCCTCAAAGGTTCCGGTTGGCGGGTCTTGCAACTGTGCCAAGTCAACGAGATGCGCGTTGAGCCATTCTCGATAGGGATGCTCACTAACAATTTTGTTTTTAATTTCTTCATCGGCAACAATACGGCCTTCTTCCATGTTGACCAAAAACATCCGACCGGGTTGCAAGCGTCCTTTGAAGGCGACTCGTTCCGGTTCGACGGGCAAAACTCCCGCTTCTGAAGCCATGATTACTAGGTCATCTTTGGTGACGTAATAACGGGAGGGACGTAAACCATTGCGATCAAGTACTGCACCCATCATCGTGCCGTCAGTAAAGGCAATGGAAGCCGGGCCGTCCCAAGGTTCCATCAAACAGGAGTGATATTCATAGAAAGCTTTTTTCTCATCGCTCATCGACTCGTGTGCCGTCCAAGGTTCAGGAATCATCATCATGACAGCATGAGGCAGCGATCGCCCGGCCAGCACTAATAGTTCTAGCGCGTTGTCAAAAATAAGGGAGTCACTACCGTCGATATTAATGATGGGATGTGCTTTTTCCAGGTCATCCCCGAATACTTTCGACTCAAACAGTGATTGTCGGGCGTGCATCCAGTTGATATTGCCGCGTAGAGTGTTGATTTCGCCATTGTGAGCGATGTAGCGGTAGGGGTGAGAGCGTTCCCAACTGGGGAAGGTGTTGGTACTGAAGCGCGAATGCACCAAGGCTAAAGCACTTTCGAGGTCGGGGTCTTGCAAGTCCCGATAATATTGCCCTACCTGCATCGGCATCAGCATTCCTTTGTAAACGAGGGTACGCGACGAAAGGCTCGATGGATACCAGTAAGGATCGACTTTTGAGGCGCGAATGACATTATGAGAGCGTTTGCGGATGATAAAGAGTTGGCGCTCAAAGGCCAAGTCATCGGTCAAATTGGGATGGCGAGCGATGAAAACCTGCTGCATAAAGGGTTCGCTGGCTTTAGCTGTATTACCCAACGAGGAATTATCGGTCGGCACGTCGCGCCAGCCAAGAACTTGCTGCCCTTCTTCAGCGACGATTTGCTCAAAGCACCGCCGACTTTGTTCTCGTTGAGTGCGATCGGGTGAGGCGTAAATCGCTCCAACGCCGTACTGTCCGGCTTCAGGTAGGGGAATATTTGCCGCCGCGGCCACCTTCTGCATGAACTTATGGGGGACTTGCATCAAAAGACCCGCACCATCCCCCGTATTGGTTTCAAAGCCACAAGCACCGCGATGTTCAAGGTTACAAAGAATTGTCAGTGCTTGCTCTACGATCGCGTGTGACGGTTCCCCCTTCATGTGGACAATAAAGCCGACACCACAGGCATCGTGCTCAAATTGTGGATCGTAGAGGCCCTGTTTGGCTGGCAGTTGGTGGTTGTTCATGGTGATGGTCTAACAGTGGCGGAGAGGGTGTATTATATAGAATGGTAATCTATACGACTTGACATAGATAATAAAAATTCTCTACTGAAGAGCCTTGCCATTGATAGATCTTAAGGAAATGATCAGATCTGGCTTCTCGCTTGGTTCAGACTAAAATAGATATAGGTAGGAATTTAAGCGATCGCAAAGTCTTTTATGTTTAATCGAGCAATCAGTCAAATCGCAGGCGGTACTGACGCAAAGGCAAAGGATATATTTATTCCTCGTCAGGATCTCGAAAATCAGTTAGAGCGATTTCAACAAGCATCTGTTGCTTTACACGCCGCTCGCATTCTGACTGACAATTCCCAACAGCTTGCTGAGGAAGCCGCACAAGCAGTTTATCAAAAATTTCCTTACACGACTCAACTGCAAGGAGCGAATTACGCTTCTACTCCTGAAGGAAAAGCAAAATGCGTCCGCGACATTTTATACTACTTACGCATGGTTGCTTATTGCTTAGTTGCAGGCAGCACTGGCCCGATGGATGAGTATTTATTAGCTGGGATAGATGAAATCAATCGTGTTTTTGAACTCTCACCGAGTTGGTACGTTGAAGCACTTAAATTCATTAAAACTAATCATGGTTTAACTGGTGAATCGGCAAGCGAAGCAAACTCTTATTTTGATTATTTAATTAATGCTCTTAGTTGATGCCAATTTGGAAACCAAATTCAAAGAGTTTAGATTTAAAAAAAGCATTGTTACAGCGTTGTGACGATATTATTGATGTTGCTAGCAAACGAAGTATAGAGCATCAAACCAAAGCAAATATCTGGGGCAAAGTTCATATTTCATTGGGCATAACGACAATTGTTTTTTCTTCTTTGAGTGCAATTTTAACTTTCTACGACAAACAAATCATTATTGCAATTTCTAGTCTCTTTTCTACAATACTTGCCTCTTGTTTGACATTTCTTAATCCTGCTAATCGCGAATCAAAAAGGCGTAATTCCTCTCATAAATTTTGGGTTTTAACCTCTAAGGCAGAACAGGCAAAGCTTTTAATAAACACAAGAGTGATGTCAGAAGGTAACATGATTGAATTAACAGAAGAGTTGACCAAAGAACTTAGTTTATTGCTAAAAGAACTCGTGGATAACACGTAAATTCAAATAATTGTAGGGCGGCATCGCCCATCCTACGACTAATTCTAACTATCTAACGATCGCTTGCTGAGTGCTAGCTAAATGTTTGCTAAGATTTCCTTAACGTATATCGTACCCTGTTAACTATGACCGCTTGGACAACCGATACCACCACTGCTAAGGATACTTTCCTTCCCCCCGACGATGCTCAAGGGCGAGTCAGCCAGTTTATGAAAGACTTGCAAGACGAAATCTGCCAAGCGCTCGAACAGCTTGATAGCAGCAGTCCGTTTCGTCAAGACAGTTGGGAACGCTCTGAAGGCGGCGGCGGGCGATCACGTGTCCTGCGAGACGGTAAAATTTTTGAACAAGCTGGGGTCAATTTTTCCGAAGTTTGGGGGACTGAGTTGCCGCCCTCGATTTTAAAGCAGCGCCCCGAAGCGGCAGGACACGGTTTCTACGCGACTGGAACTTCTTTAGTTCTCCACCCTCGCAACCCCTACGCACCAACTGTTCACCTCAACTACCGCTATTTTGAAGCTGGCCCGGTCTGGTGGTTCGGCGGTGGGGCCGATTTGACCCCCTACTATCCCTTTGCCGAAGATGCGACGCACTTTCACCGCACTCTCCAACAAGCTTGCGACCAACATCACTCGGAGTATTATCCCGTTTTTAAACGCTGGTGTGATGAGTATTTTTATCTCAAACACCGTCAAGAAACACGAGGCATTGGGGGGATTTTCTTTGACTATCAAGACGGGCGCGATGGTCTTTACCGCGGCCCTCATGCGGACAAAGCAGCAGCCATTTACAGCCAGCAATTACCGCCCGTAGAACCGCGCAGTTGGGAAGCATTGTTTGCTTTCGTGCAATCCTGTGGACGAGCATTTTTAAGCGCTTACGTCCCCATCGTCGAACGGCGACAGGCAACGGAATATGGCGAAAGAGAACGGCAATTTCAACTCTATCGGCGGGGGCGCTATGTGGAGTTTAATTTAGTGTACGATCGAGGCACGATTTTTGGACTACAAACTAACGGTCGCACTGAGTCAATTTTGATGTCGCTGCCGCCCTTGGTACGCTGGGAATACTGTTACCAACCCGAACCCAACACCCCGGAAGCTGAACTTTACGAAGTCTTCCTTAAACCTCAAGATTGGGCTAATTGGGAGAAGTAAATTTATAAACCTGTTTTCTTAGCTATTTGTAAGGTGGGCATTGCCCACCCTACTTTTTTTTAATGTCAATTTCTGTGCTGGGGATGGGAATGCTAGAGGAGGTTATCAATGTTATCCTCTTGCCGACAAAACTATGATTGAACCCCTACCTCAGTGCTTAAATTTATCAGCTAATGTCAACCACCTGCTTGAACTCCTCTCACAAGAACCCACTCTCCGTTCGCAACAAGATACTACCGCGATTGAAGCCTCTCTAAAAAAAGCGATTTCTCCCCGTTTTGAAATTGTTTTTGCAGGTGCTTTTAGCGCAGGCAAGTCCATGCTCATTAATGCATTACTAGAGCGCGAATTACTCTACAGTGCAGAAGGACACGCCACCGGAACTGAGTGTTACATTCAATATGCTGAAACGGATGCTGAACGAGTCGTCCTTACTTTCCTAAGCGAGGCAGAAATCCGCGAACAAGTGCAAGTTCTCTGTCAGCGTTTAGAGATTAACAATAATACCAATATCAATCAATCTGAAGTCATTTCTCTCCTCAATCAATACTGTCAAAAAATTATCGAACAGGAAGGAGGGGAAAGCAAGTCAGAAAAGGCAAAACAAGCGAAGGCATTAGTCCTCTTATTAGAAGGATATACCCACAACCGCGATCGCATCCATACCGTCAATTCAGCAACCTATTCAATGGAACAATTACACTTCTCAAAATTGTCGGAAGCAGCAAGTTATGCGCGTCGGGGAAGTAACAGCGCGGTACTTAAACGCCTCGAATATTATTGCTATCATCCCTTATTAAAAGATGGCAATGTTTTAGTTGATATGCCCGGAATAGATGCGCCGATCAAAAAAGATGCCCAGTTAACCTATCGCAAAATTCAAGATGATGACACCTCAGCCGTTGTCTTTGTGTTAAAAGCTGCATCTGCTGGCGATATGACAACAGAAGAAACAGAATTACTAGAGAAGATGCGAGACAATCCAGGTATTCGCGATCGCGTGTTTTATGTGTTTAATCGCATCGATGAAACTTGGTATAATAGTCAACTCAGGCAACGCCTAGACAACCTCATTCAAACCCAATTTCGAGACAGTTCACGAATTTACAACACCAGTGGTTTATTAGGATTTTATGGCAGTCAAATCAAACATACTGGGATTGATGATCGCTTTGGTTTAGACTCAATTTTTGCTGAAAGTGACAAAAATTTGGGAGGGGAAGAAGAAACACCTCAATTTGTCAGCGAATTTAATAATTATTGTGCCAACTCCGGTAAGTTAACGCGCACCAATTTTTTGGTTTCTGTTAATGGGTACGAAACACCGAACGAGAATTATGTCAGAATTTTGTCTGAGTGGGAAGAACCGCTCATTAATCAATTGATTTCTGATAGTGGAATTGAGGAATTTAGGACAGCGATCGCTCATTACCTAACTGTCGAAAAACGCCCTCAATTGTTTATCGCTTTAGCTTACGATCTGCAACCTTTATGTATTACTTTACGAGAGTTTTATCTCAAAAACTACCGTGAATTAGACGAGCAACCCCGCGAAATTAAAGCGATGAAAGAGCAGGAGTTGAGGCGACTCAATCACGAACTGCAAGCAGTAGGAAAGGAATTTCAGCAGCATATTTCTGTTGAAATGAATAAAGTAGAGACAAATAGCGATCCTATCTTTGAAGAAGACTTTCAAAAACTCAAGGCAAAATTAGTGACTCGTCTCGATGAATTACTACAAACTTTTTCAGTTTCTAATGCTTACAGTCGCGCTACATTGAGTCATCCTCGTAATGCAACTGCACCATTAATTGCGGTTTTGGTTGAGGCATTATATTACCTTGCCAACGAGTTAGAAGATGTCTTAGTTCAAGGTTCAGAACGGTTAGTCAATAGCTTCTGTCAACGCTTGTTAGATCGAGTACGCCAATCCGATTACTATCGGAAATTATATCGATTGTTAGGCAATGATAGTGGTATTGAAAACCAGCTAAAACAAATCGAAGAAAAGCTGATTCATGCTTTAGTTAGTGAAGCGCGGGTAGAGTGTGATCGCTATGTGCGAGAAAGTCCTAAATTTTACGATGAAGGAACGTTTTCTATCTATCATTTTCGTCAAACCCTACAGCAAACTTCGCAAGGTTATGACTGTGCCAGCATGATAGAAGCTGAACCTGCTATTCGTCAGTTACTCAAGCTCGATTTTGAACCAAAAATCTCAACGACTATTCGTCAAAACTTCCGTCAAACTATCAATCAAACCTTAAAAACGCAATTAATACCAATGGCAGAAAAACAAGCAGTTGACATTCTAAATCAGTATCCTCGCGCTCGCAGTTACTTAGAGCAAACCTTGGAACAAGAAGCACAGGAAAAAATTGCTCGCAATGAACAATTAAAGGGAAACTATCGGCAAAAGATTGAGCAATACAATGAGGCAGTTTCGGAGGTTAATGACTGCTTGAAAGCCATGCAAATTCACGAGCGTCAGTTACCCTTAATCAGTAAAAGTGAATTAACTCAGAAAGCAGCTAATCTTGAAGGCGATAATGGTTCTGATGGAGAAGTTGACGAAACAAATCTAGTTTGATTGTAGGGTGCGTTAGCGAAAGCTTAACGCACCTTGTAACCTATTCATTTCAATCAATTATTGCACAATAATTAAAGAGGGACAGATGAACGACAAGTTTTTTGAATTAAATGATGAAAGCACAGTAGTTAATTTAACAGAAAACTATGATACTGTTGTGGCAGCGCATCCAATGCTGAAAAATGAATGTCTACTTCAGAAAGCAAAATTGAATGTGTTGAGTATGTCAAAAGATGACTGGAATCGAAAGGTCGACCATTGGGCAGTTCGCAAAAAATGGGTTAATGAAGGAATAGAATGTGAAATTCTAAAGCTCGGTTCTAATAGCTGGCAAAAGGGAAAAGTTAGAATTAAGGTAACGGTTGAGTTTTGTCCTGATGAACTAGAAATACAAGAACCAGATTCACCGCTTGATGATATTCGTCAAACAATGAATCAAGTAGAGTAATTAATTTTTGTGTTGGGTTTCACTTTCGTTCAACCCAACCTACTGTTAACTGTTTGTAAAAATCTTTAATCTTAAGGAGTCTATCATGCAAGAGCATTCTTTTTTGTCCGATCTTAGTGATAATGATGTAGTGGCATTTGAAGAAAATAACTTAAATAAGCTGAAAACATTAAGAAATATATTAGTTGAATGCTTTAAAAGTCATCGCATCTATCAATACTTAAACAATCAAGGTTTGCAAATCCCTCAAGAAATCAAAATCATTGATCAAGATAAAAATTCAAAGACTTATTACAACTCATGGCTAGGAGAAGGAGTTAAGTGTGAAGTATTAAAGCTTGGAGCTAATGATTGGCAGTCAGGAAAAATTCATATTCGAGTTAATGTTGAATTTATTCCCGATGAACCAGAAATACAAGAACCAGAATCGCCACTAGATGATATTCGTCAGGCAATGAGTCAAGTAGAGTAATTAATTTGAGTGTTGGGTTGAACAAAAGTGAAACCCAACATACAGTTTAACAGTAAGCAGCAAACTATTCTAAGGAAATTATTATGAATAATCATCGTGACATGATGCAAAAAGATGATGTTGTCACTGTTTTAGCCGAAGATCGCATTTTGATAAATCATAAAACATTTACAGTGGATGAATTACTAAGCGAGTTGTCTCAGAGAATAACAGGAGAAAATATTTATCAAATGAAAAAATGGTGTATGGATGGAGTATCTTGTCAGATTTTAAGTCCTAATCAAAATTGGAGAAAAGGCAAAGTTAAATTCTGTCTAGAATTTGTTCCTGATGAAGCTGAGTCACCTTTAGACGACATTCGGCAACAAATAAACAACAACGTCGGTGAATAATAAATTATGTCCAAAACGCCTCGCATTCCCATTCCTCAAGCTGTGAGACAGTTCGTCTACCAACGCGATAATTATCAGTGTCAAAGTTGTGGTAAAAATCAGCAAGAAACTACCTTAAACATCGATCATATCATTCCACTAGCAAAAGGTGGAAGTAATGATATTAGTAATTTGCAAACGCTCTGTCAGACGTGTAACCAACGAAAAAAACACCATTTTGATTCACGTTTTCGCCGTCATTTTACATAATAATTCTCTTTTGTCATTTCTATCAGTTTGCGCTCAGCAAGGAATTAGCTTTATCTGATATACTAAGACTGAAAGCTGTTGAGGACAAGTTTGTATTTATCAATCAGATTGCAGAAAGGTTTGGAAGGTTAGAGAATTGATTTAATCATCAAAATAGTTGGAGGATAATGTAATGTTAAAAAAACTAAATAGAATTACTTTTGAACCTAAAGTCATGGCGGGAAAAGCTTGTATTCGTGGAATGCGAATTCCTGTTTCTTTGATTGTTAACTTAGTTGCCAATGGAAAATCGATTGAGGAAATTACTGAAGATTATCCCTATATTGAACCAGAAGATATTCGACAAGCGTTACTTTATGCAGCTTGGTTAACAGATGAACGGGTAATTCCTGTTTAAAAATTTATCCAAAATTGTGCAAAAAGGTTATTTCTTACAATTTTTATCATAAATTTTCTGCTTTTAAATCCCTTTCTAGCAAAGCTTTTACAGCTTCTTGAGGACTAATTGTTCCCATTAGTAAGCAATAAACTTGATAGGAAATAGGAACGTATAGATTTTGCTGTTGAGCGATTTTAATTAAAACTTCGGTGGAGTTTATTCCCTCTGCTGTTCCTTCTATTTCAGATAAAATTTCTGCTAAAGATTTGCCTTGTGCTAAACGATATCCCACTTGATAATTGCGCGACAACGGACTGTTACAAGTTGCCAATAAATCTCCTAACCCTGAAAGTCCAAAAAAGGTTTCTGCTTTGGCTCCTAAAAAGGTTCCTACACGAATCATCTCCGGTAAAGCACGAGTTAAAAGAGCCGCTTTAGCATTGGTTCCTAAATGCAATCCATCGCACACTCCCGCCGCGATCGCGATAATATTTTTTAGCGTTCCTCCTAACTCTGTACCCAATGGATCGTCGTTAATATAAACCCTAAAACTATCTGATGATAAAGCTAACTGTACCTTTTGAGCAGCCGCTAAATCTTGGCTGGCAATTACGGTGGCAGCAGGCAATCCTTCTTGAATTTCTTTAGATAAATTTGGCCCTGATAAAACCGCTACTGAATGATGGGGAAAGGCATTTTCCCACATAACAGAAGGTGCAATTAATTTTACAGAATCTAGTCCTTTAGTCGCCGTCACAAAAATGATATCTCGCTCTAAATTACATTGCTGTATAGCGTTAATAATTGGGCTAACTCCTTGAATTGAAACAGCCGATATCATTATGTCTGCCTCCTCAATCGCTGTCGCTAAAGTTTCAGTGTTTCGACGCGACCATAAACGGACATTATGCGAGTTACGAGAGGCTAACTTAGCGAGAGCCGTTCCCCACATACCAGCCCCAATAATTGTAATATTTTGAATTGGCGGTTTCATTGGGAGTTTAAGTAAATCAAATGCTTACACTATGCTATCATGAAATATAACTTTGTGTTATCTTGTCAAATCAAAGTATTTTTTACACTTGTTCTTTTTAATTTAATTCTATGAACTTACGCAATCCCGTACCAACCGTTGATGTTATTATTGAATTAATCAATCAACCCAACCGACCCATTATTTTAATTGAACGAAAGAATCCTCCTTATGGATGGGCCTTACCAGGGGGATTTGTAGATTATGGTGAAACCGTCGAAAATGCTGCTCTTAGAGAAGCTCAAGAAGAAGTTAGTTTAGCTGTCAATTTGGTCGAGCAATTCCATGTATATTCCGATCCAAAACGAGATTCACGCAAACATACTTTAAGCATTGTTTTTATTGCTACTGCTAAAGGAAAACCCCAGGCTGCCGACGATGCTCAGAATATTGCTATTTTTGATCTTTGGGAGTTACCTGACAATCTTTGCTTTGATCATCAAGCGATTTTGAAAGATTATCAACACTATCGCTATTATGGCATTCGTCCTCATCTAATTTTCTAACTGTTTTTTAAGTTATGCTGTATTTAGGCATTGATTTCGGAACTTCCGGTGCGAGAGCAATTGTTATTGATGAAAACGAACAAATTCAATTCGAGATCAACTGTCTTTTTGCTGACTTAAAGTTAGACGATCTCATTCAACTATGGCAGCGATCGCTGTATTATCTTCTTGACACAATTCCGCTATCATTCCGCCAACAAACTGAGCGTATTGCCATTAATGGAACTTCCGCCACCGTTCTGCTGTGTGACGAACGAGGCAACCCAATCGCTTCTCCGCTTTTGTACGATGATGGGCGAGGGATTCAAGTTTTAGAAAAGCTGCAAAAAATTGCTCCTCCCAATCATCTAGTTTGCAGTCCGACTTCAAGTTTAGCTAAGATCTTGTGGTGGGCTGAAACCCTAATCATTAAACAAGCAGCCTACTTCTTACATCAAGCTGATTGGCTGGCTTTTTTATTACATGGCAAACTCGGAATAAGTGATTATCATAATGCCTTAAAACTAGGATATGATGTCGATAATTTATGTTATCCTAAGTGGTTAAAACAGTTATCAATTTTTCTTTTACTACCCCAAATTTTATCGCCTGGAACGCCGATTAAACCTGTTACTCTAACCCTAATCCAACAGTTTAATTTTCCACAAAATTGCCTCGTTTGTACGGGAACGACAGACAGTATTGCGGCTTTTTTAGCAAGTGGTTGTCAGCAGCCAGGAGAAGCCGTAACTTCTTTAGGCTCAACCTTGGTTTTAAAATTACTTAGTCAAACCCGTATTGAAGATGCTAGCTACGGTATTTATAGTCATCGTTTAGGCAATTTATGGCTAGCAGGAGGAGCATCTAATACTGGAGGATCTGTGTTGAGTCATTTTTTTAGCGATCAAGAATTAGAACAATTAAGCCAGCAAATTGATGCAGATCGAGAGAGTTCTTTAGACTATTATCCCCTCCTCAAAAAAGGCGATCGCTTTCCGATTAACAACCCTTATCTCACCCCCAAATTAGAACCGCGTCCAGAAGATCGCGTTGCTTTTTTACACGGTTTATTAGAAAGTATGGCACGAATTGAAGCTCTCGGTTATCAACGCTTACAAGAATTAGGCGCGACTCCTTTAACACGAGTTTACACCGCAGGTGGAGGGGCAAAAAATTTAACTTGGCAAGCAATCCGCAAACGCCATCTCAAAGTACCTGTCTTGATTTCTCCACAAACTGCCGCCGCCTATGGCACAGCCTTGTTAGCCAAGGGAAAGAAATTGTAAAGTTAGCAAGCAATTCTCCCTTCCCGACTCTGATTAAATGATGATAAGCTGTTATACATTTAAATTGCATTATTGGAATCGTTATAACTATTGTAGGGCGAGCATCTTGCTTGCTATTCATCTGTCGTTTAGAGGCATCTGCTGCTTAGTATGATGGGGTTTTCTTGTTGATCATAGTCCTCATTCAATCATTGAAAGCATAGTACCGATTACCCATTTCCGATAAATCCTGTTACTCTATAAAACTGGAACTTGATTTTGGTTAATAAACGAGTGAAAGTTTTAATCATTGGCAATGGTGGGCGAGAACACGCTCTGGCTTGGAAACTGTTACAATCGCCTCAAGTAAAAACTATTTTGTGCGTTCCTGGCAATGGTGGAACAGCTACCTTAAAAAACTGTCAGAATGTGCAAATTTCCGTCGAAGACTTAGAAAGCATCGCCCATCTTGCCGTCGAACAACGTGTCGATTTAGCCGTTATCGGCCCAGAATTGCCTTTGTCCTTGGGGATAAGCGATCGCCTGCAACAAGCTAATATTAAAGTGTTCGGCCCTACTCAAATCGGCGCTCAAATTGAGTCGAGTAAATCCTGGGCCAAAGAATTAATGCAAGAAGCTGGCGTACTGACTGCACACTCTGCCACCTTTACCGATGCCGACGCTGCCAAAGCCTATATCAGCCAACAAATTGCCCCGATTGTCGTCAAAGCGGATGGATTGGCGGCAGGAAAAGGCGTAACGGTTGCCCAAACGGTTGCCGAAGCTCAAAGTGCCGTTGACAGTCTCTTGCAAGATGGCTTTGCTAAACTGATTGTTGAAGAATATTTAAGCGGCGAAGAAGTTTCTGTTTTAGCCCTCACCGATGGCATCAGTGTTCGTTCCCTGCTACCTGCCCAGGATCACAAGCGCATTGGAGAAGGAGATACAGGCCCCAACACAGGTGGAATGGGTGCTTATGCGCCTACCCCCCTTGCCACTGCCCAATTTATGCAGCGAGTTGAGCAAGAAATTTTACAGCCGATTGTGGCGACGCTACGACAGCGTGGGATTGACTATCGAGGCGTTCTTTATGCCGGATTGATGGTTTCGCCTCAAGGCCAGACCAAGGTGTTGGAGTTTAACTGTCGCTTTGGCGATCCAGAAACGCAAGCCGTGTTACCGTTACTCGAAACGCCCCTAGACGAACTCCTTTTGGCTTGTTGTGAACAACGCTTAGCCAATTTGCCTCCCCTACGCTGGTACTCAGGCAGTTCTGTGTGTGTCGTTGCCGCCTCTGAGGGCTATCCCGGAAGTTATGAAAAAGGCCAAGCGATCGCGGGCATTGAACGGGCAGAAGCGTTAGGTGCCGTCGTCTTTCAAGCGGGAACGAAATTAGAGGGCGATCGCTTGATGACTGATGGCGGTCGTGTTTTGGGCGTTACGGCGGTTGGCGAGGATTTTGAGGCGGCGATCAAGCAGGTGTACCGAGGGGTTGATTGCATTGAATTTGCAGGCAAATACTTTCGGCGAGATATCGGGCATCGCCTTCGGTCGGGTTCTGTTGCCCAAATTTCTGATAAATCGGGAATGAGTATGATATAATGGTTGATTGTGACCCCACCAGGAGAGGTGGCCGAGCGGTTGAAGGCGCAGCACTGGAAATGCTGTTTAGGGGTAACTTTAACGTGGGTTCGAATCCCACCCTCTCCGTTTTCCGTTAATGGCACTAAATTAGTAGGGTGGGCATTGCCCACCCTACTATCGATCAAATGGCAAGAACACCAAACCTTAAGAAGCCATTGACGCAGTTGAACGGCGGCGGCGATAAGTTCGATTGGCGAAGGGATCGGCAGCTTGCAGTAAAAAGACGACTAAAGGACGGCTTTGCAACTCTCGCCGCACCAATCGCTGGAGAGTACTTTCAATTTCCTCTCGCAACAGCCGCCTTTTTCCCTCAGCGAAGCTTCCGCTCTCCGCTTGAACAAATTCATCCCAGCGCTCATCTAGCGTGCGTTCGATGGTACGCACAATCGACTGTTGCAGGAGCGAACGATCAAGCGTGGTGACGACTCCCCTCAGATGGATCTCTGGCGGAGCAATCAATTGACCTGCCCCGTCCACGGTTGCCGCTACTGTCACCACGCCGTCTTCGGCTAACTGTTGTCGATCCTGCATAACGTTTTTGTGAACGATACCAGAGCGATCAACTAATTCGATGCCAGAAGGAACTTGTCCGACGATGCCGATGCTCTCGGCTGATAGCCCAATCACATCGCCATTATTGACAATAAGGGTGTTCTCAGCAGGAATGCCCATCGCTTGAGCCATCTGAGCGTGCTTGACCAGCATTCGGTGTTCGCCGTGAACGGGCATAAAGAATTTAGGGCGAGTCAGGGCTAGCATGAGTTTGTGTTCCTCTTGCGAAGCGTGTCCCGAAACGTGAATGCCCTTATCGCGTCCGTAAATGACTTCCGCTCCCTGTATCATCAAGCGGTCGATGGTATTGACAACAGCAATGGTATTGCCGGGAATAGGGTTAGCAGAAAATACCACCGTATCCCCCTGACGGATTTTAAGATGAGGGTGCTCGCCGTGAGAAATGCGCGTTAGGGCGGCCAAAGGTTCTCCTTGAGAGCCTGTAGTGAGAATCAGTAACTTCTCGTCGCTCAGGTTGCGCGCCGCTTTTAAGGGGACGAACAGATCGTCAGGACATTTAAGATAGCCGAGTTCGCGGGCATGAGCAATCACGTTGAGCATGGAACGCCCAACGACGCTCACTTTGCGATTATGTTTCTGCGCCAATTCCAAGATGATGTTCAGGCGGTGGACGGAAGAAGCAAAGGTGGTAATCAGCAGCCGTCCTTTGGCTTGAGCCATGACGCGATCGAGATTAGGATAGACCGATCTCTCAGAAGGAGTCGTTCCTGGAATTTCTGCATTGGTCGAATCGCTCAACAGGCACAAAACGCCTTGTTCGCCATATTCTGCCAATCGCTGTAGGTCGTAATATTCCCCGTCGATGGGTGTGTGATCGATTTTAAAGTCGCCACTGTGAATGAGTACTCCCAAAGGCGTGTGAATGGCGACGCTGAAACTATCGGCAATCGAGTGGGTATTGCGGATAAATTCCACCAGAAATGACGGACTGAGGCGCACCTTGTCTCGCGGGCCGACATTGACCAAGGTGGTGCGATCGGTAACGCCAGCTTCTTCTAATTTGTCCCGCAGCAGGGCCATGGCGAGGCGGGGGCCGTAAATGGTCGGAATGTCAAATTGTTTAAGATGATAGGGAATGCCGCCAATGTGGTCTTCATGACCGTGAGTGACAATCATGCCTTTAATTTTGTGGCGATTTTCCCGCAAATAGGTCATGTCGGGTAAGACGACATTGATGCCGTGCATTTCGTCAGAGGGAAAGGCAATGCCAGCGTCGAGCAAAATGATCTCATCGTTATACTCAAAAACGCACGTATTTTTGCCGATTTCATGCAATCCGCCTAACGGAATAATCTTGAGCATGGATTGGGTTTCTGTTGACTTCATTTGCCTCCTTAAAGTTAGGTCGTAAAATAGTCAATGAGTTTGGCTAAAGATAGAAGCTTAAATAGGGGTGTAGCAGGTTTTAATGTGATGAGGTATAGAATCCCTAGTTTTAGGGAACAAAGAACAAAATAAATGAACTTCACTATAATTGAGAAACGATTTAAAGTAAGAGTAGCTTTTGCAGATTAAAAAGTTATATTGAGTTTTATTTTTATTATAACCTATATAAACTTAAATTAATCATGAAATAAACAAGGATCGCTAAAGAAGGGCTAGCTCCTTTAAAACGGACGCTACTTTTTGTTTGAGAGCGGGAGATATTTCGGTTAAAGGCGGTCTTAATCCTCCAACTTCCCAACCTTTTAGATTGAGTGCTGCTTTAATCGGCATGGGATTAGTCGTACAAAAAAGCACTTTAAAAAGGGGAAATAATTTTAAATTAATATCCCTAGCAATAGTCGCTTGACCCTTCTCAAAAGCCTGAATTGCCGCTTGGATTTGCTCGCCAACTAAATGGCTAGCAACACTGACAACGCCTACCCCTCCTACTGTTAGTAAAGGCAAAGTTAAAAAATCATCTCCTGAATAAATAGCAAAAGAAGGCAGCGTTAAGCAGCGAATTTGACAAGCTTGTTCGAGATTGCCACTGGCTTCTTTAATGGCAATAATGTTCTCAATTTCTGAGAGTTTGGCAACGGTTTCCGGTAGAAGATTTTGACCCGTGCGCCCTGGAATATTGTAGAGCATCATCGGCAATGACGGCACTGAGCAGGCGATCGCGCTGAAATGTTCGTACAATCCTTCTTGCGGCGGCTTGTTGTAGTAAGGGACAACTTGTAAGGAGCCATCTACTCCTATTCTAGCTGCTGCTTGGGTAGCTTCGATCGCCTCAGCCGTCGAATTCGATCCCGTGCCGGCAATCACCTTCGCCGTATCTCCTACCGCCTGTTTCACCACCCGAAACAGTTCGTACTCCTCCTGCCTGCTTAAGGTAGGCGATTCGCCCGTCGTCCCGCACACAACCAGTCCGTCGCTCCCGTGAGACACCAGATATACAGCCAATTCCTCGGCTAAGGCGTAGTTGACCTTGCCGGTTTTGTCAAAAGGGGTCACCATCGCGGTGATTACCCGTCCAAAACTGCGATCGCTCATGGTTTGTCTGCCCTTAGAAGGAGGTTAGGGAGTCACTAGCTTATCATACCGTGACAGTTCGCTGAGCAGTTTTGAGCCAGTTTTCTTGTACCAATAATTCAGCAATCTGGATAGCATTGAGAGCGGCTCCTTTGCGAATTTGGTCGCCACAGAGCCACAATTCTAACCCACAGGGGTGAGAGATGTCTTGACGAATGCGCCCGACGAGTACCTCATCTTGACCCGTTGCCTCAATCGGCATCGGGAAGTAATTTGCTTGCCAATCTTCGACCAATTTAACACCAGGTGCGGCTTTGAGGACTTCTCTCGCTTTAGCCGCCGAGAACGGCTCGTTAAACTCCAAATTGACCGATTCGGAATGGGCGCGAAGAACGGGAACCCGCACGCAAGTCGCCGTAATTTGCAAATTCGGTTCATTTAATATCTTACGGGTTTCATTGACCATTTTCATTTCTTCCTCACAGTATCCCTGTTCGTTGAGAGGAGAATTGTGGGGAAATAGATTAAATGCCAGAGGATAAGGCAAAATTTCTGCTTTAGGAGCCTGCCCGTTTAAAATCGCTTGAGACTGTACTTTGACTTCTTCCATTGCCCTCGCGCCTGCACCACTGGCTGACTGATAGGTTGACACGACCAGGCGCTTGATGCTTTGGACACAATGCAAGGGATAGATAGTTATCGCCAGCAAAATCGTCGTGCAGTTGGGATTGGCGATAATGCCTTGATGGTTAGCCGCCGATTGGGGATTGATTTCCGGAACGACGAGAGGGACTTCTCGATTCAGGCGGAAGGCACTGGAGTTATCAACCATCACCGCGCCAGATCCGGTTATCGTTTTCGCCCAAGCTTTGGAGGTAGAGCCACCGGCTGAGGCTAGCACTAAATCGACATCCTGTAAGGCTCGTTCGCTGACGGCTTCTACGACGAGCTTTTCGCCTTGAAAGCTTAAAGTTGTTCCCGCCGAACGAGGCGAAGCGAGTAACTTGAGACTGGCAACCGGAAACTGGCGGCTTTCTAGCAGTTCAATTAATTCAGTGCCGACGGCTCCCGTCGCACCGAGTATGGCAACACGTACTGACTCAGACAATTGAGCATTTCCTCCGTTCGCAGACTCTCCATTGTATCATGAGTACGGGTGAAGAATCTGGCATTGGATTCAGAATCAGCCAATGCAGCGATCGCTACCTTATCACCAGCATTACATACATTATCTTTAATGGAAGAATCATATTTCATTCACTATCAACTATCAACTATTTCAACCATTTCCACAGTTTAACTAACCTATCTTCTAACCAAACGATCGCGCCATCGAGCCATTCTAAAATTTTGACTAAAGGATGTTTGACATAACCCACCGATTGAGCCTGCGTTTCAATCCAGTCGGTAGAAATTTCGCCTAAAGTATCGCTAGCTTGAGTGCGATAGAGTGAGGCTACCTGAGAAGTTGCTAGCGTAACACGAGTAGACTGTTCTTTTGGGAGAGTCTGAGTAACAGAATCAGAAAGTGTGAGAACTTGAGGCGTTTTTAACGATTTTAATTGAGGTTGGAGGCTTTGATTGAGGACGTGAGGGAGCATCTCAGGCATAGGGGAAGCCGCCAGAGAGGCTACAGGCGATGAGGAGGGAAGCGCGTCGGGCGCAATATCGGCAAACAAATCGTCCCAAGACAGCCAAGGATCGTCGGCTTCCTCTGACTTCGTAAAGGTGGGGGGTTGCAGTTTCACTGGAGAAGACGCTCCCCCAAAGAAATAATCTATCGCTGCTTCAATGACTGCTTGCAATGAGAACTGCTCGTCCGAGGTGGGGGCGAGCGCCTGTTTAACCCGTTCCTGTAACTGCTGTCCCCAAGCGCGAGCAGGTTTAACCAACGCTTTAACGGGGGGAGTTTGGGCAATTTCGGCTAAAAAGCGAGACTGGGGAGTAAACTGAGCGATCGCCACTTGCACTGTTTCTCTGACATTAGTCGGTAGCTGTCTCAAACGTTGCTCAATTTCTGGCCAAATTCGGCTTTCTTCGGCAGAAACGGGGAAATTTGTGAGCGAAGGGGATGAAACGGATGGCTGAACACGAACTAAAGCCGATTCACCAAATAAATTAATCTGGGTGGCAATAGAACCCGATTGTATCCAGCGCATCAGTCCCCAAAACCAGCGCAGAGGCAGCAAGACGTTTTGCGGGTTTTCGGAAAAATGGGAAATGGGGGCGAGAGTAGTTGCCGACGCTTGGCGGCGTTCGTACCAGTAATTCGCGGTTTCTAGGCGAATGCGCTGCTGGAGCTTTTGTTGCTGTACGAGGGTGAGAATATCTAACGCTTGATTGTCGGCACTCACTAATACTAAACGGCGGCTATCAAGAAGGCTGGCAAGACCGCAAACGAGGCACTTTTTCGCCTTTAAATCAGCGTTTTGCTCAGTTATAATTTGTAACTGGAGAGAGGGAGACAGCGATCGCCCCATCATCTGTTGCAATTGCTCCCACCCAGGAACGCGCTTGCTTGGCGGTGTTGCGAGATCCGTCAACCAAGGTTCAACTGCTGCTAAGGTGCGCTCGATAGGGCGATCAGATTTCACGAAGTCAGAGGAAGCCTCGGCTTTACAAGCCGAGGTCTCTCTGACAGCAGAATCAGCAGGGGGTAAAGCAGCACGTTCTAGCGTTTTTCCCAACTGCTGTCCCGTCAAGCGTCCAGTTTGTACTAATAAATAGAGAGGGTAAATGAGAATTTGTACGCCCCACTCGGCAGCAACTTTTAGATGTCGCGCCGTGTTGCCCAATTGTTCGCGCAATCGCAACGAGTGACGATTGAAAAAGTTAAAGAGGCGGCTTTTGTAGGGATGACTAGAGGAGGACATCGGTATTTTCTAAGGAAGAACCTTCGCTGCTTACCATTATGCCGGAAACTGAAGCTACAGTATCTCTGAAAATTATCGCCTTATCCTATTCCGCTTTTAAGAACCTACAATAATCAGCAAAATCTACAATAATCTCACTAACTATCTGTCTTATACTTGTTTCAACCTGGTAGTGTCGGCACTCACCAGTCCACAAGCCTTTACGAACTCAAGCTAAGTCCGAAACGCTCAATAGTTTTTGCTAAGTAGTTAGGCAAAATAAATTACCTATCACATGGGGCTGAAAGCCTTATCTAGCAAAGATGGCAATGTGTAAATAATTTTGCACAGGTACTTACTAATTTACGCGCTTTACTTCATCGCTTTTTGTTTACGGGAAAGACTTTGTTGTTTGTTCTTTAGATTACGGGCGTATTTATGGGTATGACGAGGATTATCAAATTTACTTAAATTGACACCAATGATCTCGTGCGCCCTCAATCTAGCTTTTTATAAGATAATAACTCTAAACGTCTCCACGACCCGATCAACAAACTCCTCTAGTAAAACCTCTTGATTTGGATAACCTCACCTCGTTGAATATTCATCCCCTTCCTTTTTTCAGCCTATCAAATCATTTCTTGACCAAGAGCTTCACTTTCTACAAAATCGAGGACATCTTCTTAGGTATTGAAAGTCACTAGGAATACTAGCCAATAACTCATCAAGCGTTGGAATTGTTTTCTTGCGAGTAATCACGAGCACGTTCTTTGACTCGGTAAGCTCGACGATTGAGTTTTCATCGAGTCCGAAGCTTTCAGCGATCTTGTGAGGAATTCGGAATCCGAGGCTGTTTCCCCATCTTTTTAATTCGATATCCATTACGATAACCCTAAGCAAAAGTTATACAATGCGCATGTTATCAATCTTACTCTAGATGGGAATTATAGAAGTAAAGCCGATAGCTGTAATCGGCTTTACTCCTATATCATACAATAAAGGAAACAAATCAATGGGAGTAATTGCCCGCCTTGCTAAAGTTGTGGAAACTAATCTCAACGAAATAATTATTCAATCTCCAGTAAAAGCATTAGAAAGTACGATTAAAGAAATGGAAAATATTGCTTGGGAAGCTAGGCAAGCGATCGCTTGCCTGAAACAGGAGAAACAACACTTGGAAGAGAAATATAATTTTGACCAGGCAGAAATTAGCAAATGGGAAACAAGAGCTAAACTTGCCTTAAAACAGGGAAATGAGTATCTTGCTCGTGAAGCACTCATTCACAAAAGACTTTATACCAATCCAGAAGAAACTGTTATAACTAAGTCAAAAATAAATAAGTTAATTGATAAAATTAACTTTCTGGAAAAAAACTTAATAACTTTGAAAAAAAAGCTCTCTGAAGCTAAGACAACCAGACTCTCAATAGAGAAAGTAATTGCTCAGTATCGACAGGTTTAGTAATATAATCCGATGCACCTGCTTCGAGACATTTATCGCGATCGCCTTTCATGGCTTTGGCAGTTAGCGAGACGATTGGCAACTTACTAAATGGCTGCATTTGGCGAATCTGGCGCATGGTTTCGTAGCCATCCATTTCGGGCATCATTACGTCCATTAAAACAATATCGACATCAGGATTATTGCGTAAGGTGGTGATGCCGTCATTCCCATTTTCTGCGGCTAATACTTGCATTGAGGCACGTTCTAGCAAACTCGTTAAGGCGAAAATATTGCGAACATCGTCATCGACAATGAGGACTTTTTTATCTTTTAAGATACTGTCAGTTTGATGAAGCCGTTGTAAGAGTTGTTGTTTGGCGGGAGGTAATTGGGATTGAACTCGGTGTAAAAACAAGCTGGTTTCCTCAAAAAGGCGTTCGGGTGAGTCCACTATTTTGAGTAACAACGTCTGGCTTAAACGCGATAGTTCGCTTTGCTGTTGCTCATTTAAAGAATTTTGGCTGTAGATAAAAATAGGAATCTGTCGCTGACTAAATTGGGAATACACTTCGGCAATTAAGTCTAAAGCGGTCATTTCTGGCAAATCAAGCTCGAAGACAGCGCAATCGAGAGGATGCAAATCGTCTAACGCGGTTTTTGCCTCTGTTGCATTGTCGATCACTGTAATTTGTACGTCACCGTTGCCAATCAGTTCGATAAGTTCCTGGCGCTGCGTTGTATCAGCCATAACAAGCAAGAGGTTTTTCGTCAGACGTTCGATGAAATTCTTGAGATTGGCGACAACCTCTGTCAATGCCTCGCGGGTGATGGGCTTTTGATAGTAGGCGAGTGCCCCTAATTTTTGAGCGCGTTGCCGTTCGTCTGAGATGGAGATAATAACGGCGGGAATGTGTCGGGTATCGGGATGATGTTTGAGGTGATCGAGTACCGTCCAACCACTATCGCCTGGTAAGCGAATATCCAGAAAGAGAGCGGTTGGCAGGTATTTTTGGGCCATGGCTAACCCAGTAGCAGAGCGCAGGGCAATCAGTCCCTTAAACCCCTGTTCTCGCACAAGTTCGAGTAAGAGGCGAGCGAAGTTAGGATCGTCTTCAACGATGAGTATAGCGCGATCTCCACTGCCGATTAGCCCGCGATCGTCGTTGAGAATAGCAGAATAAGGCGATATCTCCGTGCTGGAGGTGCTTAAAGATTCTATTAAGTGAGAAGGATTCTCTGGCGTGGCGTTACTCAAATTGGTCTGAGACTGAAGGCTTGTTTGGAGGGATTCTATGGTAACGAGAGGCGTTTCTTGAGGAGAAGATTGCTCTAGCTCATTTTCGGGGGAAACTGATAAGAGCTTTTCGACATAAATTTGAGGTAAGTAGAGCGTAAAGGTACTGCCAACACCGAGTTTACTAGATAGCGTAATTTCACCCCCCAGCAAGCGAGCAATTTCGCGACTGATAGATAAACCTAATCCCGTTCCACCGTATTGACGAGAAGTCGTGCCGTCTGCTTGCTGAAACGCTTCAAAAATCAGTCTTTGCTTGTCGGGGGCAATGCCAATGCCGGTGTCAATGACGGTGAAAGCAATGACGAGATCGGCTCTGTTTAAGGTTTCGCGCTCTTGATTCCAACCGCTTGTCGCTGGAGTGACTTGCAAACTAACCTGTCCTTGAGCGGTAAATTTAAAGGCATTGGAGAGTAAATTTTTTAGGACTTGTTGTAGGCGTTTGGCATCGGTATAGATATTGAGGGGCAAGTTTTCGTCAAAGGTAATGGCAAAGTTCAAGCCTTTGTCGTGAGCAATTTGGCGGAAGGTGCGATCGATGTGACTGCTTAATTCCGTTAATTGCATCTGTTCGATCTCAACCAACATGGTTCCCGATTCAATCTTAGCGAGATCCAAAATATCGTTGATCAGACCCAGGAGGTCGCTACCTGCTGAATGAATGGTTTGAGCATATTCAACTTGTCTACTGGTGAGATTGCTTTCTACGTTGTCAGAGAGGAGTTTCGCCAACACCAACAAGCTGTTGAGGGGTGTCCGCAACTCGTGGGACATATTGGCTAAAAATTCTGATTTATATTTAGAAGTCAGAGATAATTGTTCGGCTTTTTCTTCTAATGAGCGTCTAGCTTGTTCAATTTCGTAGTTTTTGTGTTCAACTTCTTCATTTTGCTGGGAAAGCAGGCGGGCTTTTTCTTCGAGTTCTTCGTTAGTTTGTTGAAGTTGTTCTTGCTGGTTTTTCAACAATTCTTCTGATGCTTTGAGCGATCGCGCTTGTTGTTCTAGGCGCTGGTTGGTTTCTCTGAGTTCCCCTTGTTGGGTTTGCAGTTCTTGGGCGAGTGATTGAGACTGTTTGAGCAGTTCTTCAGTTCTCATCGAAGCGGCAATGGTATTTAAAACAATTGCGATGCTTTCAGTCAGTTGATCAAAAAAGGTTAAATGAATCTCGTTGAAGCGTTGGAAGGAGGCGAGTTCAATGACGGCAGTGACTTGTCCTTCAAACAACACGGGTAAAACCACTGCATTAAGCGGCGTTGCTTCTCCCAATCCCGAATTGATCTTAATATAGTCTTGGGGTACTTCTGTCAAGAGAATTCGCTCTTTTTCTAAGGCGCACTGCCCGACTAACCCTTCTCCCATTTGAAAGCGATTGGCCAGATTCTTACGTTCGCGATAAGCATAACTACTAAGTAACTTGAGATAGGATTGCTGTACCTCTGCCGCTTCCATCAGATAAAATACGCCGTGTTGAGCGCGAACTAAGGGGGCAAGTTCTGACAGAATCAGTTTAGAAACCGTTTCTAAGTCTCGCTGTCCTTGCAGCATTCGGGTAAATTTGGCTAAATTGGTCTTCAACCAGTCTTGTTCGGTGTTTTTCTGCGTCGTTTCTCGCAAATTGGCAATCATCTGGTTGATGTTGTCTTTAAGTACCGCTACTTCTCCTTCTGCCTGCACCGAAATTGATCGCGTTAAATCCCCTTTCGCTACAGCAATTGCCACCTCTGCGATCGCTCGTACCTGAGTCGTCAAATTTGCCGCTAATTCGTTCACGTTGTCGGTTAAGTGCCGCCAGGTTCCTGATGCTCCCGGTACTTTCGCCTGACCACCCAATTTACCCTCAATCCCCACTTCTCGCGCCACCGTTGTCACCTGATCGGCAAACGTCGCCAGCGTATCGATCATTTCATTGATGGTATCGGCAAGGGTTTCAATTTCTCCTTTGGCATCGAGCATTAATTTGCGCTTCAAATCCCCATTCGCCACCGATGTCACCACTCGCGCAATGCCTCGCACTTGTGCGGTTAAATTGCCTGCCATTGAGTTCACATTGTCGGTGAGATCTTTCCAAGTTCCGGCGACACCACCGACTTGCGCTTGTCCCCCTAACTTACCTTCGGTTCCCACTTCCCGCGCCACCCTAGTCACTTCTGAAGCAAAGGAACTTAGCTGATCGACCATTGTATTGATCGTGTTTTTCAGTTCTAAGATTTCCCCTTTAACATCAACGGTAATTTTCTTAGATAAGTCGCCGTTTGCCACTGCTTTCGTTACTTCAGCGATATTTCGTACTTGTCCGGTTAAATTACTCGCCATTGAGTTCACATTGTCGGTTAAATCCTTCCAAGTTCCGGCAACTCCTTTGACATACGCTTGTACGCCTAACTTCCCTTCTGAACCCACTTCCCGCGCCACCCTAGTCACTTCTGAGGCAAAGGAGTTTAGCTGATCGACCATGATGTTGACGGTGTTTTTGAGTTCTAAAATCTCTCCTTTAACATCAACCGTAATTTTCTTAGAAAGATCGCCATTTGCCACAGCAGTTGTCACTTCCGCAATGTTCCGCACTTGTGCAGTCAGGGAACTCGCCATTAAATTCACGTTATCAGTCAAATCCTTCCACGTTCCGGCAACCCCTCGCACTTCTGCTTGTACACCCAGTTTTCCTTCCGTTCCCACTTCACGAGCAACCCTGGTCACTTCTGAGGCAAAAGAGTTAAGTTGATCGACCATTGTATTGATCGTGTTTTTCAACTCCTGAATTTCGCCTTTAACATCGACTGTAATTTTTTTAGACAAATCTCCGTTAGCAACCGCCGTAGTAACAGCAGCAATGTTTCTCACTTGGGCAGTCAAAGAACCTGCCATAAAATTGACAGAATCGGTCAAATCTTTCCAGGTTCCCGCCACGCCTCGCACGTCTGCTTGTACACCTAACTTCCCTTCCGATCCCACTTCTCGCGCCACCCTGGTCACTTCGGAAGCAAAAGAACTGAGTTGATCGACCATAATATTGATCGTGTTTTTCAGTTCTAAAATTTCCCCCTTGACTTGGACGGTAATCTTTTTAGACAAGTCACCATTCGCGATCGCAGTAGAAACTTCCGCGATGTTGCGTACCTGTCCGGTTAAATTACTGGCCATTGAGTTGACGTTATCGGTTAAATCCTTCCAAGTTCCGGCAACGCCTCGTACTTCTGCTTGTACGCCCAGTTTTCCTTCTGATCCCACTTCCCGCGCCACCCTGGTCACTTCTGAGGCGAAAGAACTGAGTTGATCGACCATGACGTTGATCGTGTTTTTCAGTTCTAAGATTTCCCCTTTAACATCGACGGTAATTTTCTTAGAAAGATCGCCATTAGCAACGGCGGTAGTCACTTCAGCAATGTTTCTCACTTGTGCGGTTAAATTGCCTGCCATTAAGTTAACGTTATCGGTGAGGTCTTTCCAAGTGCCTCCTACCCCTTTGACTTCTGCTTGTACACCGAGTTTTCCTTCGGTTCCCACTTCCCGCGCTACCCTGGTGACCTCTGAAGCGAAGGAGTTAAGCTGATCGACCATAATATTGATCGTGTTCTTCAACTCCTGAATTTCCCCTTTAACATCAACCGCAATTTTTTTAGACAGGTCGCCATTAGCAACAGCAGTGGTCACTTCCGCGATGTTTCTCACTTGATCGGTTAAAGAACCTGCCATAAAATTGACGCTATCGGTGAGGTCTTTCCAAGTGCCTGCTACTCCCCGCACGTCTGCTTGACCGCCTAACTTTCCTTCTGCACCTACTTCCCTAGCAACCCTAGTCACTTCGGAAGCGAAGGAGTTAAGTTGATCGACCATAATATTGATCGTGTTTTTCAGTTCTAAGATTTCGCCTTTGACATCAACCGTAATTTTTTTAGATAAATCGCCGTTAGCAATAGCCGTCGAAACTTCCGCAATATTTCGCACTTGTGCTGTTAAATTGCCTGCCATTGAGTTAACAGAATCGGTCAAATCTTTCCAGGTTCCGGCAACCCCGCGCACTTCTGCCTGTACGCCCAGTTTTCCTTCGGTTCCCACTTCACGAGCGACTCTAGTTACCTCTGAGGCGAAAGAACTAAGTTGATCGACCATTGTATTGATCGTGTTTTTGAGTTCTAAAATTTCGCCTTTGACATCGACGGTAATTTTTTTAGAAAGATCGCCAGTAGCGACTGCTGTCGTCACTTCGGCAATATTGCGAACTTGGGCGGTTAAATTACCTGCCATAAAATTAACTGAATCGGTTAAATCTTTCCAAGTTCCAGCAACACCGCGCACGTCTGCTTGACCGCCTAACTTCCCTTCTGCGCCCACTTCTCGCGCTACCCTAGTCACTTCTGAGGCGAAGGAGTTGAGTTGATCAACCATCGTGTTGACGGTATTTTTCAACTCCAAAATCTCCCCCTTGACATCGACGGTGATTTTTTTAGAAAGATCGCCGTTAGCGACTGCTGTCGTCACTTCGGCAATGTTGCGGACTTGGGCGGTTAAATTGCCTGACATTAAATTAACGCTATCGGTCAAGTCTTTCCAAGTGCCTGCTACGCCTTTGACTTCTGCTTGTACGCCCAATTTGCCTTCAGTTCCCACTTCCCTCGCCACTCTAGTTACTTCGGAAGCAAAGGAGTTGAGTTGATCGACCATTGTGTTGACGGTGTTTTTCAACTCCAGAATTTCGCCTTTGACATTGACGGTGATTTTTTTAGACAGATCGCCACTCGCGATCGCGGTGGCAACTTCGGCAATATTACGAACTTGGGCGGTTAAATTGCCTGCCATTGAATTCACATTATCGGTGAGATCTTTCCAAGTGCCTGCCACCCCTTTGACTTCTGCTTGTACGCCCAATTTGCCTTCGGTTCCTACTTCCCTCGCCACTCTAGTGACTTCTGAGGCAAAGGAACTTAGCTGATCGACCATCGTATTGACCACTTGCGCCGTTTGTAAAAATTCGCCTCTGAGTGGCATTCCCTCGATTTCGGTCGCGATTGTCTGTGAGAGGTCGCCATTGGCAACTGCTCGAATTACTCTGGCGGTTTCGGCAGTTGGTTGCACCAAATCGGTAATTAAGGTGTTTACTGATTTAATACAATCTCCCCATGATCCGCCTGTACTGCCGAGAGACGCTCTTTGCGCGAGTTGGCCTTCTTTGCCGACAACGGTACTGATGCGCTCTAACTCTGCCGCCATCCTCTCGTTTAACTCGATAATGTCATTGAGGGTATCGGCGATTTTTCCGGCTACTCCCGTGTGATCGAGGGGCAAACGAACGAAAAAATTGCCTTTTTTGACGGCAATTAAGGTTTTTAAGAGTTGTGGAAGATCGAGATTATCAGTATTCTTGGTCGATTGTGCAGTGGCCATTCGGGTTTCCTTTGAAGCACTTTATGTCTTTAGTTCTGGAAATGTTCTAACTGTGGGGGGTTTGGGAATTTATCTGGTTGAGCCTACTCGACTCTAGCTTGTGGAATTTGCCCAAAAAAGTATCTAAAGGAGGATGTGTGAACTACCCCAACTTGCTTAAGTGAAGTTTGGGCTTCTAACTTCATCAGGGATTGCGTCTAAAAGGCAAGAAATCTTACCTCCTAGCCGTCTTACATCCCCTCCATTAGCAGTATCGCTAGTTCCTAACGACAATATCCGTAAGGCTTCATTTCTGATGTTGATGCTGGCGTTTATATCACGGTCATGGGTTGTTTGACAATGCTCACAAACCCAAGTTCTGACATCAAGCGGTAAACTACCGACTTGATTGAGGCAAACATGACAGGTTTTAGAGGAAGGAAAAAATCTATCTACTTCAATATAGGTTTTTCCGTCATTTTCTGTCTTGTATTTGAGCATTGTGCAGAATTGCCCCCATCCACAATCACTGATTGCCTTGGCTAAATTGTGATTGCGTACCATGCCTTTTACATTTAGATTTTCCACAGCAATAACTTGGTTTTCGTTGACTATCTTACGGGATAGCTTGTGTAGAAAATCCTCACGACATCGAGATATTTTAGAGTGGACTTTGGCAACAGTTAAACGGGCTTTTTGTCTGTTATTACTCTCCTTTTGTTTACGGGAAAGCTTCTGTTGTTTACGCGAAGAATTACGTTCGTGTTTTGCCAAATGTCTAGGGTTATCATACTTTGAACCCGATGAAGTAATACAAAAATGAGTTAACCCTAAATCGATGCCAATGGCTTTACCCTTTGTAGATTGAGTAGGCTGTTCTTTCCCATTTTCAACTAAAACAGAAGCGTAATATTTTCCATCCCTATTCTTTGAAACTGTTACAGTCTTGATAGTTCCCTCAAAACCACGATGGCGACAACAATAAACTTTGCCAACCTTACCTGGTAGTTTAAGATAATCCCCCTCAAATTTAACGTTAGCTGGATAGCTAATAGATTGTCTGCCATGCTTTGATTTGAATCTCGGAGGTTTAGTCCTTTTTTCAAAAAAGTTTTTGTAGGCAGTGGATAAGTTCAAAGCAACCACCTGTAAACATTGGGAATAAGCGTCTGTCAACCAAGGATATTCTTTTTTGAGATTAGGTAATAATCCCTGAATATATCCTCTAGAAAGTCCTTTTCCCTTTACTTTATAGGTGTCTTGGCATAAATTAAGCGCATAGTTCCAATACCACCGACAACACCCAAAACTTTTAGCTAAGGCTATTTGTTGCTCAGTATTAGGATAGATGCGATATTTGTATGCCTTATACATATCACTAACTTAAGTTGATGATAAGATTATAACACAAATCCAGGAAATGCGGTGCTTCGCGGTTTATATATTGGTCAGGCATTCATCCCTAACGTACAGAGGATAGGAAATTCTGCCCGACATTTAAGTTAAAAGGATGGTCATCACTAAGTTGCTCCCACAGTTGATTCGCTGTCGGTTTATCCATACTCTTATAAACTCAATGGCATTGCTATAACTATCTCACTTAAGTCGCCCGTAAGTGACGTTCAAACCAGAGTCCGGCAGCAATGACAGCTATCCCACACAAGAATAAAACTAAGGCTTTTAACAGCAATCCAGTATCATACTCCAACATACGAGCGAACAGTTGAAGAACCAATAAAATAGTTCCGCCCCAAAATCCCAATCGAGTCCCGTTTTTTACCGCTTCTCGAATTAATCCCACCCCTAACAAAAACAGGAGAAGATTGAAGATAATGGTCGCGATCGCCCCCAAGGGTGCAACAGCAATCTGAATGCCGATGACACTCCCTGCTAGAAGCAGCATCAGAGCAATAAACGTACTGTTGCGGTCGATTTGCCAGCCAAATCCGCGATCATTCTCTTTTCCCAACCGCCACCATGCCCAAAGAGTCAAACCACTAAAAATGATTAAATCTAGCAACTTTAACCCGTTATGCCCATTGAATTCCCCTGCCTGAGTTGACGGGGTAAAATCCCAAATGTTAAAGGATGCCCAAAATAATAAGAGACTAAAGCCTAAAACCGCTAATTTTCGCGATAGTGAATTAAAAGAAACGCCATTAGGCAAAATATTCCATAACGAATCTCGATAGCTCCATAATAAAGCCGTTGGCAGGCAAGTAAGCAGGACAGCGATCGCGCCTTCTGTTAAGTTAGACCAGTCAGAATAATCGCTCAAAACGACAATTGTATTGATTTCCAAGGCAACTATCGCCAGAACAGAACCTATCCCAAACAACCAACGAGAACGACACCAATACGCCAGAGGGACAAACGCTAATACCGCTAGCAAGGGCAAGTGTTCGATAGTAAAAGCGGCTAAAGAGTATTTCCAAGACCCTTGGGGAATCCATTCGGTCACTCTCCCTGAACCATAAGCCAAACTGACCAAAATAGCCGACAGGATGCCCAAAGCACTCAGGCGCAAACTATAAGCCATCGACAACACGCCTAACCCCCAAACCAGGAATAATTGATAGACAGGGCCGCCCAGATGAAACATTTGGGACATTAATCCCAAATTTGCCCCCAAAATCAACGCCCCGCACAGCAGCAACCCCACCCCTAAACGAGCCGTCCAGCGACCTTGTGCCTCTCGCCATAGGTAAAATCCCGCCGCATTAACCCCCACAAACAGCCCTAGCAATAACAGAACTTTGAGTTCTCGCGACCAAGCTTGCCAATTGGCAGCGACTAGCGTAATAACCGCTAATCCCAGTAAAATACTCCCCAAACCGAGCAAAATTCCGGTAAAGCGGTTGCGGGCGGTGGTGTCTAAATCGGCAAATTGATAACGTCGGGCCAAGTGTTCGTAGAGTTCTGCATCAATTAGTCCTTCTGCTTGCCAGCTTTGGGCTTCTTGGCGCAGTTGGTGGCGAAATTTCTCAGAAGTCATCGTTTTTGTACTAAAAATTAACGAAACCGGATTTGGTATGAATCGTCTCCTTTTGAGGCTCCTTGAGTAACAGATTCACTGCTAACCGGATGAACTTGCTTGAGTGAAAGAGATAACTCATATTCAAATAACTCAATGTTAGACATTAGAGAGCAGGCAAGCATCAAATCTTCACTAATTTCATCTTCTTCCAAAACTTCTGACTTTTGCAGAAGTCTGAAACACAACTCATATCAAAACTATCATCCAAAACTGATATAATGATAGACTGTGTCTTTATACAGTCGCGTTAAAGGAGGAATCGTTTGTGACTCGGCGCACCCTAGAAGGGACTTCACGCAAGCAAAAAAGAACGTCCGGCTTCCGAGCGCGGATGCGAACTCGAAACGGTCGAAAAGTGATCAAAGCTAGAAGACAGAGGGGACGTGTTCGCCTAGCCGTTTAGTCAGGGGACTTAGAGAATTGCGTGCTTAATGGTGAGTGAAGATGGGATTATCTAAAGCCAATCGACTCAAACATTGGAAGGCGTTTAGGGCAGTCTACTCTCAAGGCAAGCGATTTAAAAGTTCTAACTTGGTTCTGCTCGTTCTGAGTGCCGCTAAGGTACTAGGCAACCAGATATCTTGTCCTCTACAGGTTGGCATTGCTGTCAGCCAAAAAGTCAGCAAAAAAGCGGTCGTCCGCAACCGCATCAAACGCCAAATTAGAGCAGCTATCCGAACGCTGTTGCCCGCCCTGATACCTGGTTACCTGTGCGTCATTGTTGTCTGCCCTCAAGCAAGCGAGTGCAATTATGAACATTTTTTGCGAGAATTAAAGCAGTTGTTTGTGAAAGCTGAGATAGTTTATGGGCATACGAGAGAATGTATTTTATGAAGGGGGGCCTCATGTTGGGGATCTCATTATCAACGTCTTATTGGGATTTACCGTGATCTGCCTGCCGCTAAGCGTTGGCGCGATTGTGCGGGCAATTTGGGTGCGCTACCGCATTACCGACCGTCGCCTTTCTGTGACAGGTGGCTGGATGGGACGCGATCGCACCGATATTGTCTACTCAGAAGTGGCTAAACTGTTGAAAATACCGCGTGGAATTGGAATGTGGGGCGATATTGTCGTCGTTCTCAAAGACAAAAGCCGCTTAGAATTGCGCGCCATCCCCAAATTCCGCGAAATTTATGATTACATGGCGGAAAAAGTGGCTAGTAAAACGGGCAAGTCAATTGAGTCTATTACTAGCCAGTAAAGCAAGGACACGAGAGCGAAGCTTAGTGCTTACATTGCCTATTTTTGGGTAAATTTAAGTAAAAACAACTTTATTGCGGAACCGCTTGGATTAAAACGAATGGATTTCGGTGTCGGATTTATCTCCACAAATATCATGCTGCCAATCTTGGATTTTTTCTACAAGATTGTGCCCAGTTATGGACTAGCCATTATCGCCTTGACGTTAGTGGTTCGCTTTGCCGTTTATCCCCTCAGTGCTGGACAAATTCGCAATATGCGAAAAATGAAAATTGTCCAGCCCTTGATGAAAGAACGCCAAGAAGAAATTAAACAGCGTTATAAAAACGATCCTGCCAAGCAACAGGAGGAAACGGGCAAATTAATGCAAGAGTTTGGCAACCCCCTAGCAGGATGTTTGCCCTTACTGTTGCAAATGCCGATTCTATTCGCCCTGTTTGCCACCTTGCGCGGGTCGCCTTTTGCGGATATCAACTACCCGGTTGACGTACAAATCTTCCCCAGTGAACAAATTGAGCAAGTTGCTCTCCAACCTTTTGCCACCAAGCCGCAAAATATCTATATCAACGATGGCGTTCACTATCCGATTGCTGCCTTGCTACCGACTGGAAACAAGCTAGCTATCGGTGAAAAGAGCAAAATTGAATTTCAAACCCTAGATGGGAAGTCACTCGGACAACTGTTGACGGAATCGAGCGAAAATCCGATTCAGCCCACTTTTACTGTCACCAAGGGAGCAGAGCGGCTGAAAATCAATCCCGATGGCACGATTGAGGCTTTAGCACCGGGTGAGGCGACTATTGCCGCCAAAATTCCTGGTATTGCTGCCAATAGTGGCTTTTTGTTCATTGACGAATTGGGTAAGGTCGGGGTCACTGACGCTGATGGCTCGATTAACTGGGATATCTTGAGCATGATATTGTTTTTTGGGCTGAGTATCTATATCAACCAAGAGCTATCGGGTGCTTCGGGCGGTGGTGCCCAACAACAACAGGCGGTTAATAAGCTTACCCCGCTTATTTTTAGTGCCATGTTCCTGTTTTTCCCCTTACCTGCCGGGGTGTTGATGTACATTGTCGTCGCCAACATTTTCCAAACCTTGCAAACGGTGATTTTGATGCGGGAACCCCTGCCAGAAAATCTGCAAAAACTGGTCGAACAACAAGAAAAAGCGGAAAAAGGACGGGAAACCTTACCGTTTGAAAAACAAAAACGCGCCAAAAAGAAAGAAAAAACCTCTTAGCGCATTGGCTAGATAACGATAGGCATTGAGACTGATAGAGCGAAAAAATGAATCAACAAGTCGAAAGAGGTAAGAAATGGCTAGAAACCCTAGTAAGGTTAATGGGACTAGCAACAGATGTCAAAACAGACGAAACGCTCGGCGTACAAGAAGAAGCCAATGCCTGTTGGTTAATGATTGACGAGGCTCGCCTGACGAACGAGCAGATTGACCTCTTGATTGGCAATCGAGGAGAAGGCATTGATGCGATTCAATACCTGGCCAATACCCTCGTCAATTTGGGCATTGAGCTAGAGGAACAAAGGGCTTTTACCGTGGAATTGGCAGGATATCGGCAAAAACGCCAAGAAGAACTCAAAGTTTGGGCGCAACAAGTAGCCGATCGTGTGCGTCAAACAGGGCAGGAAGTAGAAATGCGATCGCTCTCCTCTGCTGAACGCCGCCAAATTCACACTTTTTTGCAAGATGTGGAAGATTTAGCCACGGAAAGCCGAGGACAAGAACCTGATCGCCGTCTTGTCGTGCGGCTGCGGGAAATTGCTTTCTAAAAGCGAAAAAATGCTTAATTGTAGCAAAATTTGGGCTGAAAACCCAAAGATCTCTTGCCAAAGTAACTCAATAATGAAAAATTCCCCCTTTTGCCTCTTGCCTTTTGCCTTTTGCTTGACTTCTTCTGTTTGGAAGCGAATGGTCGCGGGATGTTTGATGGCGGCGATCGCGCTCTGTGTTAGCTTGGGGATAGGAGGAATGCTCCCTGCTTGGGCGGGTATTGACGATGACCGCTTGGATGGCAATGTTTTTGTGGTCTATGGCGGCAATGGTTCCCTCGTTCCTCCTAAAACTTCGCTTGCTGAGTCTTTAAAACGGGAAAAATCGGCAGTATTAGTTTTTTACCTGGATGATAGTAGTGACAGCAAGCAGTTTGCCGTGATTGTCTCGCGCATTCAGGACTTTTATGGACGAGCCGCTAATATCATTCCGATTAGCGTCGATGCGCTTCCTGTCAAACCCCAATACACGCCTGACGAACCTGGTTACTATTACCAAGGCGTAGTTCCCCAAACGGTCATTCTTAATGAAAAGGGATTGGTGGTATTTAACGGCAAAGGATTGGTAGATTACGAAGCAGTTGATGACGTTCTACGCCAAGTTTTCGATTTGGTGCCTCGTTCTGAATCAATGCCGTTGAAACGGCGAATTGTCAATGAATTTAGTACAGAGTTAGCCCAGTAAGGTGGGCAATGATCAGTAAGGTGGGCAATGCCCATCCTACAATTTAGCTGTGAATTCTGGGTTCGGGATGCAAAGTAGATAAAATGTCACTTTCGATTTGGGATAATTCATTGAGTCGCTGATTGACAGTTTCACGCTCGAAATAAGTATCAGCAAGTATCCAATAGATACCATAATGCCGTGCCTCTGATGCCATTAAAGAGCCATAAAATTTAGCTAATTGTGGTTCTGGGCAGTAGTCTCCTAATAATCCTAATCGTTCGTGCGATCGCGCTTCAATTAAGGCTGCTATTAATAAGGAATCTAGCAAGCGATGGGGTTCATCTTTACGAATTTGCACTTTAAGTTTCGCACCGTAGGGAGGAGAAGCGAGGGGTGCTAACGGAATATTTCGCCTGTCTAACCATTGATTGACTTGTTCAAAGTGTTCTAATTCTTCTTGTGCGATCGCAGTTAATTTTCGGACTAATAAAGCGTTGGAGGGATAGCGAAACATTAAATTGAGTGCCACGCCTGCTGCTTTTCGTTCGCAGTGAGAGTGATCTAATAAAATTGTGTCTAGATTAGCGATCGCTTGCTCAATCCAGGCAGTTTGAGTCGGAATTTTTAAAAATTTAATCGTTCCTGTTCCGGCAATCACGTTATTTAGAGTTGATCGCGCTTACGTCAGTAAACCATTATAACCTATTGTTAGGATTAATGATATCAGATGTTGCACTCATGAATTTTGCAGGGATTGACAATCTACAATCTCATTTATGCAAATTATTTCAGAATCCGCCTTAAAGCAATTTTGGCAAGTTCATCCAGAATCCCAAGCTGGATTACGGTATTGGTACAAGCAAACCAATCAATATAAGTGGCAAAATTTTCAAGATATTCGCAAAATTTTTCCTTCGGCTGATTTAGTAGGTAACTTTATTATATTCAATATTTGTGGTAATAACTATAGATTAATAACTTACATTGATTTTCAATACGGAAAAGTTTTTGTCAGAAAGATACTAACCCATGCTGAATATAATAAAGAAAATTGGAAGCAAGATAATTGGTATAATAAATAATCTTGTTAAAATAAAGCATCTCTAAAAATATAAAAATCTAACCGCTATATCTCTTTTAGTTTTTACTTATGTTCACCACCGATAAATACCTTGAATTACTTCATCGCTTTCCCCCGCGTCCTATTCAATCTGAAGAAAAATTAAACGCAACACAAGAAGTCGTTAACGCTTTATTGGACAAACCTCAATTAACTCAAGAAGAACGAGACTACTTAAATGTTTTAGGTGCTTTGATTTATGAATATGAACAAACTCAAGAACCAATACCGGATATTTATGGTGTTGAACTTGTAAAAGTTTTATTAGAGGAACGAGGATTAAGACAAAAAGACTTGATTTCCATTTTTAAAACTGAATCAATTATCTCGGATATTCTTAATGGAAAACGAGAGTTAACCGCTAGGCATATTCAAGAGTTAGCAGAATTTTTTCATCTTTCTCCTGCGGTATTCTTTCCGCGTCCATCAAATAGTAACCTATAAACAACCTAATTCTGCTTGTAAAAAATCAATAAATTGCCGTGCGGTTCTGCCTGATCGTCCGTTGTGTCTAGTAGCCCATTGTTTGGCACGAAACTCTATTTCTTCTAGGGGTAAATTAATGTCTGTTTGTTGTGCTAAATGTCTGACAATTTCGAGATAAGTATCTTGATTGGCACTCTCAAAGGTAAGCGTTAAACCAAAGCGATCGCTAAAGGATAATTTTTCTTGTACAGTATCCCAAGTATGCACTTCTTCGCCTTGACTGGGACGAGGGCGATCATCAAAAAATTCGCGAATTAAATGCCTTCGGTTAGAGGTAGCATAAACAACAACATTATTCGCTTTAGCTGTTATACTACCTTCTAAAACAACTTTTAAGGCTTTAAAAGTATCGTCATCTTCTTCAAAAGAAAGATCGTCTACAAATAAAATAAATTTTTGCGGTAAATTTCTCAGCTTTTCTAAGATAACGGGCAGATTCTTTAACTCTGATTTGCTGACTTCAATTAAGCGTAATCCTCGTGTACTGTAGGCATTTAATAACCCTTTAACCAAAGAAGATTTGCCATTACCTCGACTGCCATATAACAAAACGTGTAAAGCACGATAGCCATTTAAAAGAAATTCTGTGTTTTTAATGAGAGATTCTTTTTGAGTTTCATAGCCAACAATTTCTGTTAATTCAATGGGATCGGGATTGGTAATTCCCAGCAATTGTCCGCTTTGCCAGCAAAAAGCTCTGTATTGAGCCATCATTCCCGTACCGTATTGGCGATAATGATGAGCTAATAATTCTAAGCTATCTGGCCAATTTTTTGCTTGATGGAGAAAGGTATTAGCTGAATTGTTAACAGTCCAAGCAATAGGCGTAATGTCAGTTTTTGAGGATGTTTGTACCCATTGACTGAGGGTTTCAGGTTGACATTGAAAAATGATTTGCAGAACTTCTAAATCAGATTGAACTGCGGTAATGAGAGCATCTGGTAAATCTGTTAATGGCGTTATTTGAGCTTGTTTGCTGAAAGGATTGTCATTGAGTAAAATACGCTCAATTAAATAGTCTTGCCAGCTTTCGTTTTCTTGAGCTAATGCCTTAAACCAGTTACTATAAGCTTTAAGTAAAGCAAAATCCTGTAATTCGCGATCACTACAACTTAGGTATTTTAAAAGTTCAACAAATGCGCTGCCAATCTCATCAGCAAAAACAGATTGATAGAGAAGTAATGAGGAAATTTTGCAATAAAGTAATTTAGGATCAATATTAATATCGAGCAAATAATTATTCATCGATAAATTGTCAAAGCAGTGTCTTCTGGATTAATCAATTCTCGTTGAGAGGCATTAAGAAATTCAAGACTAATAGGTTCATCTGTTTCGTCATAGCTAATAATAACATCTCCTGGTTCAGAAATAGCATTAACGGGGGGAACATCTCGAAAGATAAACATAAGTATATCTGCTTGTGGATCGTATTTAACTTTCATACTTAGAAATGATGATAGAGTTGCTATTTATTAAGCATAAGTGAGAGTAGGTTTATAGATTAAGTGCATTAGTTTACTTGATGATACTGTTTCCATTGCATAGGTATTGCCTTGAGAATCAGCAAAATCGATTAGATAAGCTTTTTTGTCAAAAGACATTATAATAGTCCCAACTTGTCCGCGTTTGAGGAGAATAAGTTGTTTCGTTTCTTTGTGAATTGCTTGAGTGTCTTCTATTAAAGCAACCACGTCATACTCTTGAATTTCATTCATCGCTTTTTCTCTACTTATCAACATTAAGTGAATAGCGTTCAAGTTTATCTCCAAGATATGCTCGATTACCATAGGGAAGCTTCATAAAATATTAACCAACGAAATCCCTGATTATGTTGCTATTTGTAACCCCAAGCAAGTTGTAAGGATTTACCAAAAAGTTTAGGTGGTGGTAAAGGTTCATTATTTTTCAATGCTGACTCAATTAATAGTTCCAAAACTTCCTGAGCATTTTTAAATGCTTCCTCGTAAGTATCGCCATGTGTATGACAAAACTCTCCCCATTCAGGAAGGCTTACAATATAGCATTGATCTTCATTTGACCATTGGATAATAATAGTGTAATGGTAATTATTCATTGTTCTTCTCCTGAGTTTTAATAAGTTGATTAAGAGCGTTCATAACATCTTTTTCTTGGTAAGGTTTTGCATCATCGCCCTCGTTACCAGATAAAGTTAATTTTCCAGATACTAGAGGGTGTGCCCATTTTGTATGACTGCCTTTAGCAGGTTCATCGGTAAATCCAGCTTTTTTCAATAAACTTTTTAATTCCCTGATTTTTTTGGGCATCTCCCTCCCCAATCTTTAATTATCATTAGTTATTTTCCATTCTGGTAGCGCAGAACACCAAAGTCAACGGCAATGCTAAAGGATATCTAAAGATTATCATAAGGATACGAGCAGTCCTGGGAAGTATGTTTTACCTTGTATAGGTAGCCATTTATCTTATCCAGACAGTAGCTGTGAAGATTCCCAGTAACATTATTACCCTCATCCTCGGCATCTCCATCACCCTCATTAGCCTTTGGTACGGACAGAATCATGGACTACTGCCGGTGGCTGCTTCGGAGGATGCCACGAAGGTTGATGACATTTTCAACTTCATGATGACGATCGCGACAGGACTCTTTCTGCTGGTAGAAGGGGTTTTGATTTATATTGTGATTCGTTTTCGCAGGCGCAAAGGAGATCAAAGCGACGGCCCGTCGATTGAAGGAAACGTGCCTTTAGAAATCCTCTGGACAGCGATTCCGACCATTATTGTCTTCATTCTATCGATTTATAGCTTTGAAGTGTATAACAGCTTGGGTGGACTCGATCCGGTTATTTCCCGCAGTTTGCCTTCCGGGCAAGTTGCTTTAGCGTCGCATCATTCGCACGTTGCGCTAGGAATCGGGCCATCCTATGATGAAAACAGTCCGATTAAGCCACTTACTGTCGAAGTCAAAGCCATTCAATATGCCTGGATCTTCACTTATCCAGAAACGGGAATTGTTTCTGGAGAGTTGCACGTTCCTAAAGACCGTCCTGTGCGATTGAACATCAGTGCGGGAGACGTGCTTCATGCCTTTTGGGTGCCTGAGTTGCGACTCAAACAAGATGCTATCCCCGGTCGCGAAGTGTTTTTAGCGTTTACAGCCAATCGAGAGGGTAATTACCCCGTCATCTGTGCGGAATTGTGCGGTGCTTATCACGGTGGAATGAAATCCACGCTTTATGTAGAAAACAATGACACTTTCAATCAGTGGGTACAATCTAACAAACCCGTGCAGCAAGCCTCTCTTGACAAGACAGTTGCCATGAGTGCTAAACCCCTTTCTGATGGAGAATTTCTGTCCCCCTACGCTCAAGAAATGGGCATCGAAAGCGAGACAATGGCGCAAGTCCAAGCTCATTTGCACCCTCATTTTTAAGTTGTTTGTAAAATTGTTTTTTGTCCTATGTCAGCAACAGCCGAATCGATCTCAACTGTGACAGAACACAAGCAACGGAAATGGTACGACTATTTCACGTTTTGTACCGATCATAAGGTGATTGGCATTCAATACCTTACGACTTCCTTTCTCTTCTTTTTTATTGGTGGTGCGCTAGCAGAAGCCATGCGGACAGAACTTGCCACCCCTGACCCCGATTTTCTGCAACCTGAACTGTACAACCAGTTTATGACGATGCACGGGACGATCATGATCTTTTTGTGGATTATTCCGGCAGGTGCGGCATTTGCTAACTACCTCATCCCCTTAATGATTGGCGCGGAAGATATGGCCTTTCCCCGCTTGAATGCGGTGGCTTTCTGGCTAACGCCGCCTGCTGGAATTTTATTGCTGTCGAGCTTTTTTGTCGGCGCACCGCAAGCGGGTTGGACTTCTTATCCGCCTTTAAGCCTTCTTAGTGGGAAGTGGGGGCAAGAAATTTGGATTCTCAGCCTTCTTCTGATAGGAACTTCTTCGATTTTGGGGGCACTTAACTTTATTACCACCATTTTGAAGATGCGGATTCCTGATATGGATATCCACAGTATGCCGCTATTTTGCTGGTCAATGCTGGCGACATCGGCGTTGATTCTCTTGTCTACACCTGTGCTGGCGGCGGCGCTGATTTTGCTGTCGTTTGACTTGATTGCTGGAACGGCGTTTTTTAACCCGACAGGTGGGGGAGATCCGATTGTCTACCAGCATATGTTCTGGTTTTATTCCCATCCGGCAGTTTACATCATGGTTTTGCCGTTTTTTGGCATGATTTCGGAAGTTTTACCCGTTCATGCTCGCAAGCCGATTTTTGGTTATCGAGCGATCGCTTATTCTAGTCTAGCGATCTGTTTTCTGGGTTTGATTGTCTGGGCGCACCATATGTTTACCAGTGGGACTCCCGGCTGGTTGCGGATGTTCTTTATGGCAGCCACCATGCTGATTGCCGTTCCCACTGGCATTAAGGTTTTTAGCTGGACTGCGACGTTGTGGGGCGGAAAACTCAACCTCAACACACCCTTACTCTTTGGTATTGGCTTTCTCTCTAGTTTCCTCATTGGTGGACTCACTGGCATTATGGTGGCTTCCGTGCCGTTTGACATCCACGTTCACGATACTTATTTTGTAGTAGGACACTTTCACTACGTTCTCTTTGGTGGGTCAGCTTTGGCGTTATTTTCTGGTTTTTATCACTGGTTCCCCAAAATAACGGGGCGCATGATTAACGAACCTTTGGGACGAATTCACTTTGTATTAACGTTTATTGGACTGAATGTCACATTCCTGCCGATGCACCAATTGGGGCTATTGGGCATGAACCGACGGGTTGCCCTGTATGATGTTCAATTCCAACCCCTCAATATCGTCTGTACGATTGGGGCTTACTGCTTGGCGGTTTCGACGCTTCCCTTTTTGATTAATGTCTTCTGGAGTCTGGCCAAAGGGGAAAAAGCAGGTCGCAACCCTTGGCGGGCCTTTACCTTAGAGTGGCAAACAGCTTCTCCCCCCATCATTGAGAACTTTGAGGAAGAACCCGTCCTTTGGGCCGGCCCTTACGACTACGGCTTAGACGCAGAAATTCTCAATCCCGATGAATCTGTTAAAGAGATTTTGGCAGAAATCGGGGCAGAATCTCGATAAGCTAGGGAACAGGGAACAGGAAATTGTTTACTGTTATTAATTGTCAAGTCTTATCTTGTTTATCTTTCAATCCAAAATCACTATGCAAGGCTCAGCAATAGACCCCTCCAAGTTAACGGCTAATTATCACCCGGCTGAGACAGTCGCCCATCATGGGGGACACCCCGATCATCGCCTGTTTGGGGTGGTTTTGTTCCTCGTGGCGGAAAGTGTTATCTTTCTGGGTTTATTTACCGGTTATTTACTCTGCCGGAGTAGCTTGTCTGTTTGGCCGCCAGCCGGTACGCCAGAATTGGAATTGATCCTCCCTAGCATCAACACCTTCATCCTGATTTCTAGTAGCTTTGTCATGCACAAGGGACAGGAGGCGATTAAGAAAAATAACCTCGCTGGATTGCAAGTGTGGTTTGGCATTACAGCCGCGATGGGGGCGATTTTCTTGGTCGGACAGATGTATGAATACTTCCACCTAGAGATGGGACTGACGACCAATGTTTTCTCTAGTTACTTCTACGCTTTGACCGGATTTCACGGCTTGCACGTCACTTTCGGCTTGCTGTTAATTTTAGCGGTATTATGGCGATCGCGTAGCAAAGACCATTACTCCAGCGATTCTTTTTTTGGTGTAGAAGCTGCCGAACTTTACTGGCACTTTGTTGATGTCGTCTGGATTATTCTGTTTATTTTGGTGTATCTGCTTTAACGGCAGTTTCATCATGAATTTGGGTTTTGAGAAGTGAAAGGATGTGACGAGCCTTCATTATCTGAAAACCCAATTTTTATGAAAAACGCTCTAACTTTTTCTGCAAATTAGTGATTTTTTGCAAAGGTAACTCCGTAACTTCCGCTACTTTGGTCGCTTCTATCCCTCCTCGAAGCAAATTTAAAGCGATACGCTCAATGCCCTGCTTAATGCCCTGCTCAATCCCTTTTTGTAAAATCTGCTGATAAATGACTGACTCCTGCATAATTTCCTCCCGTAAAATGCGATTGATGCTCTCCTGCTTTAATACTAACCCAGCAAGAATTGCTGAGCAGCCAGTAATATTATTTTGGACTCGCCTGTCAGAAATTTTTTGAATCTGTTGGCTAACTTGCGTAAGAACTAAATCGGGGGTTTCAGTTTGAGTGAGAGCGGCAAAAGCTAATAATCCAGTTTTATTGAGAAAAATATTGGTTGGTTGTTCCCAGAGACGAATCACTTCAAATCGATGGTATGAAATTCTAAATGCAGTACCAAAGATTCACTAGCCAGTAAGATCAAAGAATCGGCGCGAATGGGTTCGACGGCAAGTTCTGTTGGACTGAGTTCTGTTAAGGCAACAGGATAACCTAGCAACCAAGTTGCTATATCTTCTGTAAATTCTTCGGCAAGAAATTTGCAAATATTATCATACATAGTAAAAGCTGATTAAGTTGAAATGTCGCGATCGTATCATGTATTTGTTACTAACCGTCAAAGACAGCGATACAATAAAGCTATCACTATTACCTAAATAATGAAACTCGCTCATGGCAACGGCAACCACTCTTAAGAAGAAAACCGAATACGAAGCTGTCATCGGACTCGAAACGCACTGCCAACTTAACACTGCTAGTAAAATTTTTTGCACTTGTTCAACGCAATTCGACAGCCCTCCCAATACCAATGTCTGTCCCATTTGTTTAGGTTATCCGGGGGTATTGCCTGTTCTCAACCAAGAAGTTCTCGCTGCTGCCGTAAAATTAGGATTAGCGATTAACGGGAAAATTAGTTATTTGAGTAAATTTGACCGCAAACAGTATTTTTATCCCGATTTACCGAAAAATTATCAAATTTCTCAGTATGACTTGCCGATTGTCGAACACGGTTTTTTAGAAATTGAACTCGTTGATAAAAAAACCAAGGAAGTCACTCGCAAAACCATCGGTATTACCCGCCTGCACATGGAAGAAGATGCAGGAAAGCTGGTTCACGCCGGAAGTGATCGCCTAGCCGGTTCTACCCATTCTCTGGTAGACTTTAACCGAACAGGGGTTCCCTTGCTCGAAATCGTCTCCGAACCAGATTTACGTTCAGGACAAGAAGCCGCCGAATACGCTCAATCGATGCGCCAACTCGTCCGCTATCTCGGCATTAGCAATGGCAATATGCAGGAAGGTTCTCTGCGCTGCGATGTCAACATTTCGGTGCGTCCTTTTGGTCAAGAGAAATTCGGTACGAAGGTTGAAATTAAAAACATGAACTCCTTCAGTGCCATCCAAAAAGCCATTGAATACGAAATTCAACGGCAAATTAAAGCCATCACTGAAAGCACGCCTATCTTCCAAGAAACCCGCCTCTGGGACGAAAGCAGCCAGCGCACGGTGAGTATGCGCTCAAAAGAAGGGTCGAGTGACTATCGTTATTTCCCCGAACCCGATTTACCGCAGTTTGAAGTGACTGCCGAACAACTTGAAGCCTGGAAAGCACAAATCCCCGAACTCCCTGCCCAAAAACGCCACCGCTACGAAAATACTTTCGGGTTGTCGCCTTACGATGCGCGAGTGCTAACCGAGGAACGAGAGGTGGCAAACTATTTTGAAGCGACGGTTGTGAGTGGGGCTAGTGCGAAATTAGTCGCTAATTGGCTGACTCAAGATATTGCGGCTTATTTAAATAATAATAAGCTCGGTATTTTAGAAATTGCGCTAAAACCACAAGAATTAGCTGAGTTAGTGCAATTAATTGATGCAGGAACGATTAGTGGCAAAATTGCCAAAGAAATTCTCCCAGAATTGTTAGAAAAAGGAGGTTCGCCGCAAAAACTCGTTGCACAAAAAGGTATGACCCAACTTTCAGATGCGGGAGAACTTGAAAGCATTATTGATGAAATTATCGCTGCTAACCCGACTGAAGTTGAGAAGTTCCGCCAAGGAAAAACCAACTTAAAAGGGTTCTTTGTGGGTCAAGTGATGAAGAAAACCAGTGGACGAGCCGATCCCAAAATAACTAATCAATTGGTTGACAAAAAATTGCAAGGATAATAGGAATCTACTTCTCTATTTCAATATAATTAACCGATGACAGCAGTTTGTAATCCTATGAGGTGAAGTATTGAGATTTTATGTAGGGGCACGGCGATAGTCAACTTACCCTTTTAACTGCAATATTGCTCATGCCGTGCCCCTACCAATCCTGTATTAGACTGAATAAGATCTAAGAATCTATGAAGCAAATTTTTCCTAAATCTTGGTCTAGCTTTTCTCCTCAGTGGCGATGGCTAATTATTACTGTTCTTTTAATCGGTATTTTTTTCAGATTTTACAATTTAGATAGAAAAGCTTACTGGTTTGATGAAACTTTTACGTCTTTACAAGCTTCTGGTTATACGGTTAAGGAAATCGTCGAGCAACTCCCTAAAAATCGCCCTTTCAGCGTTGAAACGTTAAAACAATTTCAAACGATTAATTCTGAAAAAAACTTTAATGATGTTGTTCGTTCTTTAGCTGTAGAAGACGCACATCATACACCGCTCTATCATATTTTACTCAGAATATGGATGCAAATTTTTGGTAGTTCTGTGGCTGCGGTTAGAAGTTTCTCTGCGGTTTTGAGTTTATTGGCTTTTCCAGCATTATACTGGCTGTGCCTTGAACTATTCGAGTCTCAATTTACGGCTTGGATTGCTCTAGCGTTGTTTGCCGTTTCACCTTTTGAAGTATTGTATGCTCAAGAAGCACGAGAATATAGCTTGTGGATTGTTACTATCTTATTAACAAGTGCAACACTTTTACGTGCCATTCGCCACCGAACTCAAAACAGTTGGGGGCTGTATACTTTTTCTTTGACTTTATTACTATATACTCACATTTTTTCGCTGTTAGTAGCCTTTGGACATGGGATGTATGTTGCTATTATAGAACGCCTAAAATGGCGTAAAAATTTTATATATTATTTACTTTCAACTGGCATTGCGGTTCTATTTTTTGTGCCTTGGATTTTAGTAATTATTAACAACAAAAAACACATCGAGCAAAGTGTTGGTTGGACACTAAAACCGAGTAATCCTCTAGGTTTAATTAAATTTTGGTTACTCAATCTTAGTCGCTTGTTTCTCGACACTGATTTAGAAGGAGGCATTATTGACTGGGGATTTAAAAATACTTTTACAGAAGTTTTTCGACTAATTGTTGTTTTAGTGATCGCTTGTCTGGTTGTTTACTCTTTTTACTTCCTTTGGCGCAACAGTTTCTTAAAAGTTTGGACATTTATATTGATTTTAACAGGTAGCTTTGCTGTTCCTTTTGTGTTGTCAGATTGGATTATAAAAAGTCAAATTACCACCGTTACTCGTTACTTTATTCCTACTTATTTAGGTATCCAGTTAGCCGTCGCTTACTTATTGTCTACTCAATTAAGTAATTTATCTTTGAAAAGTTGGCAACAGACATTTTATAGGGCGCTGTTTGTCAGTATCTTGTCTTTGGGTATTTTGTCATGTGTTACTAATTCTCAAGCAACTTCATGGTGGAATAAATCGCCATCGCGATCGCTCTATAATATTGAAATAACAAAAATTATTAATCAAGCGAAATCTCCTTTAGTAATTAGCGATCAAACTATTAACGATTTACTGGCTTTAAGTCATACACTCAACCCAGAAGTTCAGTTACAATGGATAACTTCGTCTAAAACTTTTCCTGATACCAGTAGATGGCTAGGATTTACAGATATTTATGTTTATCGTCCCAGTGGTAAACTTAAGAATTACCTAAAAAATCAAGATAAAATGCAATTAAAATCTATTTACCATCCTGAAGAAATTCGATTGTGGAAATTGGTGTCAAAATGAAGCGATACCAAAAAAGTATTACTAATTATAAAGTATTATGTCATTCCCGCTTGCGCGGGAATCCATAAGCTTTTTGAGGAATTATAATAAGTATTCTGTGAGAACCGGATGTAGTATGATTACACATTTCTATCGGTGAGAATTTCGTAACCCGTTTGTGTTACCAAAACCGTGTGTTCAAACTGCGCTGAGAGGCAATTGTCCACCGTTACCACTGTCCAGCGATCGCGCAAAACCCGTGTATGCTTTGTCCCAGCATTGAGAATCGGTTCAATCGCCAGCGTCATGCCTGCTTTGAGTTTAACATTCGGCAGTTGATTAGTACGAAAATTAAAGACAGAGGGTTCTTCATGCAGGTTACGCCCGACTCCATGACCTGTATAGTCTTCTACGACACTATAACCGTGTTTTTTCGTCCAATCTTCAATTGCCCCAGCAATATCTAGTAACGAGTTACCGGCTTTCACCTGTTGAATTCCTGCATACATCGCTTCTTCGGCGACTTTGATTAATTTAGCGGCTTTGGGAGATACTTTACCAACAGCTATAGTAATACAGGAATCCCCGTGATAGCCTTGATAGTAAGCGCCTGTATCTACTTTAAGCACGTCTCCTAAGCGAATTTTCTTCTTAGGGTTGGGGATGCCATGAACGACTTCATGATTAACCGAGGCGCAAATCGAAGCAGGAAAGCCGTAATAACCTTTAAAGCTGGGTGTTGCCTCCATTTCGCGAATTCTGCGTTCGGCGTAAGCATCAATATCCGCCGTTGTCATTCCCGGTTCTACCATCAGGGAAATTTCTTTGAGAACTGTCGCCACAATGCGTCCTGACTGACGCATGATTTCAATTTCTTGAGGTGATTTAAGTTCGATGCCTCGCTGGCTTTTTTGGGGGCGAGGCAGTCCGATTGGCTGTTTTTTAGAAGTTTTTGAAGCGTTTTCGGTTTTGCTAGATGTAGAGAATAGGTCAGTCAGGATGTTCATTCTGGATAAGGTGATTTAGGCTACCTAACTTATTTTAGTAGATAGGTTCCCCGCAGCACGTTAAAATCCTCCTCATCTAAGGTTTCAGGAATGCCGTTGCGAATCAGTTCCGAAAAATCTTCATTGGGAACCATAAAACAGATAGCATACAGTCTTCCTGTCCCTGTATTTCTAATTTCATGAATACCCGTCGGTCTTACTAATAAACTATCACCAGGACGCAAAGGAATGTTTTTGCCATCACAAATTGCCATTCCTTCTCCTTTGAGAATAAAAAACATTTCAACTGCAAAATTGTGGCGGTGAGTGGGGGTACTGCCTCCCGCATCGAAGATTTCCACGCATACCGTAAGAGATTCATCGGTGACAGTAGAATCAAAAACAATCGCGAGGCGGTTGGTATCACTAGGACTAATGCGAAAAACTAAATAGTCCTGCGGGGATCTTAACACGGGGATCGCACAGCGATCGCTTGCCAAAGGCGA
>JBGTNM010000160.1:0-1900 GCA_041743025.1 Microcystaceae cyanobacterium | reverse complement strand
TCTAGGGGATTAATCATATTATGATGCTTGTAGGGAATTGACGACAGCGTTCTATTTTCTCTTGCAGCCAGAAAATAATTTTCGAACTCATGCCGAAATCATCTAGAAGGTGTCAGTAATATTATTGTATGAGTAAATTAAAAAAGTTAGTTGAGCTATTTCTTTTAAAAACCGCCCGATGTTAGCTTTGAAGATGTACATTATCTTTTAGAGGCTTTTGATTTTGAGGAAAAACGTTCTAAAGGAAGCCATCATATTTTTCGAGATTTGCAAGGTAGAAAAATAACCATTCCGAAACAGGGTGGACAAAAAGTGAAAAGAATATATATTCTAAAAATTATTGAGATTTTAAACTTGAGGGAATGGAATGATGAAAACTCTGAATCCGAATAACCCAATTAATCGACATCCTTTAGATTATTATCTTAATCTTCCTTATGCGATGACTCTTTACCCTGATGCTGAAGGAGGTTATGTCGCTGAAATTAAAGATTTACCTGGATGTCTAACACAGGGTGAAACTTTAGCGGAAACTATCGCTAATATTAATGAGGCTAGAAAACTTTGGTTAGAGACAGCATATGAAGAAAATGATCAAATTCTTTTACCCAGTCATGAAATTAATTTCTAAACGGTTTCAACAACAATACTTTCTGATATAGCATTCCAAAACTTAAACACTTGTTGTCCGACTTCTTGGGGATGAAAATAGTGGAAAAAGTGATATCCTTGAGGACATTCCCAAATACGATCGCCGTTTTTTAACCAACTCGCCCAACGATACAAGGTATTTCGATCTACAATCAAATCATCTTTACTTCCACAAACCAGTAAAGGGACATCAACACTTTCTAAGGTAATGTTCACTTCTCGATACAAGGAATGGGGTGAAGGGGAAGTAAGTAAATCTTTTTCTAATATTTTAATCAAAGATTTAGTTTGAGAGATTTCTTGATAACCAAATAGATTATGTACCATTTTTGCTAAGACTCGTTCTCGACGACAAGGAAGGAGACGCAACATGGCATAATAATGAACTTGCCAATCTATTGCAGGACTTGCACCAACTCCTAAAAGGGTTAAAGATTTGACTCTTTCTGGATAACGACGAGCATATAATAAGCCTACCAGACCTCCTGTACCATGTCCAAGAAGATGAAGGGGTTTCGGTTGAGTTTTAAAATAATCATGAAGTAAGGTTAAGGCAATATCCAAAGAACTCGGTTCATCGGGTTCTTGAATATATTCCCATATTGCGATCGGTATTTTTGCTGATAAATGATTAATTAAATGATTTTCAAAGACTCGAAAACTCGGATTAGCATTAATCCAAATTGCTTCAGGTAGATTTTTCATTTATTTTCCCTTTTACTAGACTTGCTATGACACGTCTTTACAGAAAAATTACACTTGAGCGAAACTAAATTAGGTGTTTTCTGGCTATAGGCTATCGGCTCAAAATCTCGACAATCAATCGCTTCTTCTGATAAAGCCATAAGAGGATTTACTGTACATTTTAGACGATAATCTCCTGTAAAATAAATACAGCGGACGCCGTAGGCGCACCTTCGGTGAACGCAAGGAACTTGATGTAATTTTTTGACATAAGTTAGTCCACTTACACTAATCTCTCGGATTTTCCAGAGACTAACTCCAATTAATAGCCATGCTAAGAAGCTACAGATTATTTGTAGAAACATAATTTTTGTCAAAATTCAGCAATAATAAGAAAAAAGGGCGTGGTTCAAAAAGGGGGGTGTTCGGGTAACAAAAGCAGGCCAAATTGAGCCATTGTTTGACAATGACTTGCAGAACAAAATTACTAGGTTTCAACTAACTGCTTAGGCTCGTTGAAAACGCTCAAAGCTTAATAGCTCAAGCCAATGAGGGTGAATTGCTC